>NZ_JBQCIP010000200.1:0-19224 GCF_051953575.1 Microbacterium sp. | reverse complement strand
GTGATCATCGACACCTTCCTGGAGAACCACATTCTGCAGACGACCATGAGGGACGATCTTCCCGCCGTCGATGCCCTCCGTGAGCATGTCATCTCGCTCGCGAAGGTCTACGCCGGTTACGAGGGCCGACTCATGGCGCAGTTGATCGCCGAGAGCCAGTACGACACGGCCACTCTTGACACGTTCAAGACGCTCTTCTGGCGGCCTCGCCGCGAGGTGGTCAACCGCGTGATCGAGCGGGCGATCGCCGAAGGCGCCATCCGCGGCGGCTACACCCCTGATGAGCTCGCTGAGGCAATCTACGCCCCGATCTACTTCCAGCTACTCTTCCGTGAGGGCGCGTTCGATGCCGACACCATCGCCGCTGGCTTCGAGCTCGCACTCCACGGCATCGCCGGACCGCGGCACACCAGCGGATCGGCTGCCGGGATCGCCTGATCTTCGTCCGGCACAGCACCGTGACGTCTTCGCCCGGCCCGTTCGTCGCCATGACGAATCGCCCGGCCGGCCGCGGGCGGACCGAGAGTGGGCCCCACGATCGCCTTTACATCCCGGGAACGAGCAGCCCGCTCTCGTATGCGGCGATCACCAGCTGCGCGCGGTCGTGCGCACCGAGCTTCATCATGATTCGCTTCACATGCGTCTTCGCGGTGTGCGGTGAGATGAACAGTTCTGTCGCGATCTCATCGTTGGAGCGGCCCCGAGCCACCTGACGCAGCACCTCGGTCTCGCGTTCGGTGAGCTGTTCCAGCCCGGCCACCCCTGGCCCCGCACTGCCCGATGCGGGAAGAACATATCGCGTGATGAGGGCGCGAGTCGCGGCGGGCGAGAGGAGCGCCTCGCCAGCGTGAACGGCTGCGATGGCCCGGACGATGTCCTCCGGCTCCGCCCCCTTGCCGATGAAGCCGCTAGCACCGGCACGCAGCGCCGCGACGAGATACTCGTCCTCTTCGAACGTCGTGAGGATGAGCACGCGTGTCTCGGCGAGCTGCGGATCGGCGCAGATCCGCGCCGTCGCTTCGATGCCGTCGCGTTCGGGCATCCGGATGTCCATCAAGACGATGTCCGGACGCAGCCGGCGCGCGAGCTGCTCCGCCTCCACACCGTCCACGGCCTCGCCGACCACCTCTGCGACCCCCGCGCTCTCGAGCAGGTCTCGCACCGCGGCACGGATGAGGGTCTGGTCGTCGGCGATGAGCACTCTGATCACCGTTCCTCCTCCTCAGGGATCGGCAGGGTCACCACGAGGCGGAACCCTGTCGCGGAGTCACCGGTCTCCATGGTCCCGCGCACGGCGGCGACCCGCTCGCGGAGGCCGATGAGCCCGAAGCCGACAGGAGCATCCGGGTCTCGCAGCTCCGTCGATCGGTCGACGGGGTTCGTCACGATGATCCGCGCACTCTCGTCCGCCACGTCGATCAGCACGTGCGCGCGGTGCTCGGAACCGTGCTTGAGGGCGTTGGTCAGACCTTCCTGAACGACGCGGAAGGCCACGGCGTCGCTCGGGATCGGCAGCCTCGCGGGATCGCCCTCCACGCGGGTCACCACGGCGAGCTCGGAAGCGCCGAAGGAGGCGACGAGCGCGTCGAGCTGCCGTAGGCTGGGCTGCGGCGCATCCGCGGCGCCGCCACCGGCTCGCGGCTCCTCGGCCCGGAGGACCGCAAGCAGATCCCCGATCTCGCCCAGCACCGCGCGCGAAGCAGAGCGGATGGTGGCCAACGCCTCTCGTGCCTTCTCCGGCCTGCTCTCGAGGGCGGATGTCGCTACACCGGCGTTCAGGCTGACCACGGAGATCTGGTGGGCGACGGCGTCGTGAAGGTCACGTGCGATCCGGAGGCGTTCCTCGCTGACTGCCCGCATCGCCTCCGCCTCACGGGTCTGCTCTGCGCGGATGGCGCGCTCGGTCACGGCATCGAGATACTCGCGCCGCGATCGCGTCGCATCGCCTCCGGCAGCCGCGAGCGCGATCGACACCACAACCTGGAACACACGCGGTTCGAGGATGTCGCCCAGGGTGATCGTCGCGGCCGTTGCGATGACGACCACAATCACCCCAAGTGCGACGAGCGACGACCGGCGCGGCAGTCGATTCGCGGCACCGAACATCGCGACGACGACCGCCAGCAGCACACCGGGCGAGATGAAGCCGAGGAATCCGCAGGCTATGTATATCGCCACGCAGGCGCCGAGCACGCCCAACGGCCAGCGGCGTCGCAACGGAAGCAGCGCGGCCGGAAGCAGCGACGCCGCGACTTGGAGCGGGTCTTGGGGGAGCAGTGCAGGGTCCGGATACGGCACGACGACGGCGCCCACGATGAGGATCGCGGCGATGATGTCGCCGACCCAAGCGGGCGGACGATGAGGCGACCGCAGCGGCTCTTCTCCTGCACGGCTCGGCACGACTCCAGTGTGCCGGGTTCGTCGCGCGCACGCGTGACCCGGTGGGGTGATCGCGAAGTACCCCCGCCGGGGTATGCGAGTGTCTCCGGCCGGGGGACGCGTGGTGCACGTCCCCCGGCGAGGCTGATGGAGACCCCTGGGAGGAGACCCATGACCACCCCCCTCATCTCGATCACGGACGTACACAAGACGTACGGCCGTGGCCCCAACCGCTTCGAGGCGTTGCGCGGCGTGAGCCTGGAGATCAACGCCGGCGAGAGCATCGCCATCATTGGCAAGAGCGGATCGGGCAAGTCCACGCTCATGCACCTGCTCGCACTGCTCGACGCCCCGACCGACGGGAACATCGCGCTGGAGGGTGTCGACACGAGTCGGCTTCGCGGCGGGGCGCTGAACAGGACCCGCAACAAGACCTTCGGGTTCGTCTTCCAGCAGTTCTTCCTGACGCCCAACACGTCGGTGCTCGACAACGTCGTGCTTCCGTTGAAGATCGCGGGTGTCAGGCGCGGCGAGCGCAAGCGCCGCGGCATCGCAGCCCTCGAGCAGCTCGACCTCGCCGACAAGGCGCGCAACAAGTCGACCAATCTGTCGGGCGGCCAGAAGCAGCGCACTGTCATCGCACGCGCGCTGGTCAACAATCCCAGGGTCATCTTCGCCGACGAGCCGACGGGCAACCTGGATACGGTCACGGGCGGTGTCGTGGAGGACATCCTGTTCTCGCTCAATCGCGAGCACGGCATCACGCTCATCGTCGTCACGCACGACGATGACCTCGCCGCCCGCTGCGACCGGCGCATCCACATCCGCGACGGCGTCATCCTCCCCGAGGAGGTGGCGGCATGAAGACCGGCGACCTGATCACCTCAGCCGTCTCGAACGCCTTCCGTTCGAAGACGCGCACGCTGTTGACGATCCTCGCGATCTTCGTCGGCGCCTTCACCCTGACGATCACCAGCGGGCTGGGGACCGGCATCAACCGCTACATCGACGACACCGTCTCGTCGATCGGCGCGGAGGACGTCATGGCGGTCACCAAGACCTCGGACTCCACCGCCGGGGGCATCCCCACGGGCGATCCCGTCGAGTACGATCCCGACGCGGTCGCCAGCGCGCAGCCCGGCCCGCCTGGCGCCGCGGGATCGGTGATCGCGATCACACCCGACGACCTCAAGACCCTGGCCAGCATCGACGGCGTGCTGCGCGTGGAGGCGACCAAGACCGTCACCCCGGACTTCATCCAGCATGATGGCGGGACTCGCTGGGTCATCGGGGCGGGGTCGCTCATCGCCGGCCAGACGGTGGAGCTCGCCGCGGGAACCATCCCGGACAGCGCTTCCGACGAGTATCAGGTCGCCGTTCCGCTTACCTTTGTGGACGCGCTCGGCTTCGATGACGCCGACGCGGCGATCGGCCAGACGGTCACCATCGCGGTGAGCGACCCGACCCGTGTCCAGCACGAGGTGGAGGCGACCGTGGTCGGCGTCGCTGAGGAAACCTTCACGGGCGGCGGTGCGAGCGCGCTCCCCAACCAGGCTCTGACGGACGAGCTGTTCGGGCTGCAGAACAGCGGCGTCCCCGCCGATGAGCAAGAGCGGTTCGCCAGCGCCAGCATCTGGTTCGACCCGCACGCCACCGCCGAGCAGATCGATGTTCTCCAGGCGGACCTCGAGGACGCTGGATTCACGGGAACCACCGTGGCCGATCAGCTCGGAGCCTTCACCGCGGTCATCGACGCGATCGTCCTGGTACTGAATGGCTTCGCTGTGATCGCGCTGCTGGCGGCGAGCTTCGGGATCGTGAACACCTTGTTGATGTCGGTGCAGGAGCGGACGCGGGAGATCGGCCTGATGAAGGCGATGGGCATGGGCAGCGGGCGAGTCTTCAGCCTCTTCAGCCTCGAGGCGATGTTCATCGGGTTCCTCGGCAGTGCGGTCGGCGTAGGGATCGGGATGCTGGTCGGAAGCGCGATCAGCACCGCGCTGGCAGACGGGCCGTTCGCCGATCTGCCTGGACTCTCGCTGATCGCATTCGATGCGGCATCCATCGTGACGATCATCCTGATCGTCATGGGAATCGCTTTCGTCGCCGGAACGCTGCCCGCAGCGCGAGGGGCGAAAGCCGATCCCGTCGACTCACTCCGTTACGAGTGAGACCACGGTGCGGCGGAATACGACCCCCGCGCTTGGCCGCACCGGCGGCCCCGATCGGAGTGAACGGGGCCGCTCCCGATGGGGTCTCATGGATTCGGACGCGGGAAGCGCCTCAGTGGATGGCGGTGAAGCGACGCCGACGATGCGCAGGCGTCTCGATCTCGTCGAGGATCGCCAGAGCGAGGTCGGCCGCCGAGATCGTGGAGGTTCCCTCTTCGTCTCGGAGGAGGATGTCGCCACCGAGCAGGTACGAGCCTTTCGACGGCGTACCCAGCCAGGATCCGAAATCCGCGGGCGGGCTCACATAGAACCAGTCGACCGAGGCGGGGCTGTCCTGCAGGAGGTCGAAGACCTTCAAGCCGGTCTCGATCTCGGGCTTGGCATCCGCGGGGAGCTGGTCACGCGCCACATCCCATAGACGAGGTCCATCGTCGGCGACGAGGAGCGACGAGGCCCCTCCGATGTACCCCAGACGTGTCGGGGTTCCCGCCAGCCTCCCGATGAGGCCCTCGATGACGGCTTCCTGCTTTCCGCCGGCAAGGTCGGAACGCGGTGAGAGTGCGACGACGACGACGTCTCGTCCGGCCACCGCATCTTCGAGGACCCCGCCGTCGAGGACGGATCCTGTGCGATACTCAACGCCGTCGATCTGCTCGGCAGGCGCCGACCGGCTCACAGCCGTGACCACATGCCCGCGTCGCCGACCTTCGGCGACGACCGCCGCGCCCGCGTAGCCGCTTCCTCCCAGCACCGTGATGCGTGCCACCTCGACTCCTTCCGTTCCGCTCATCTCATTCATCATTCTGCCCGTCTCGATCGCCGAGCTCCTCCGGGCCAGTGGGGCCGTCCCCTGCGACGACGCGCGTGCGCGATGTCCGCGACTTCGGTCACACGAGCGGGGACGAACGGTCCAGGGCCAGCCAGGTGCGGCTGTGATAGACCAACGGAGCATTGAGCGCGTCCCCGTCGTCGGCGGGCGCTTTCGCGTGCGTCACATTCACGACGATCAGACGAGAGGTGCCCGCCTCGAGGGTGTTGACGATCTCGCCCCTGAGCCGAACGGGGGGCTCGACGAAGTAGGGCTCCCCCGTGGGCAGCACACTCCACGAGTCGCGATCGGCGAAGCGGTCGACACCGCTGGTCGCGCAGAGTCGCGCAAGTTCGACGTTCGTGGTGTCGAGCAGGTGGACGACGACCGACGACGATCGAAGGATCGTCGGCGTCGCCGACGAGAGCGAGGACACCGAGAAGACGAGAAGCGGCGGTGTCGCACTGACGGAGAACACCGAGGTCGCGGTCATGGCCACGGGGCCGTCGCCCGCGTCGGCTGTGATGACGGCGACACCGGCGGCATGGTTACGGAAGGCCAACCGGAACTCGTCCGCCGAGATCCCCTCAACCAGCTCCGCATCGGCAGCGAGCGCGGCAGCGGGCGCCTCGTGGAAACGGCGATCGGATGTGATGTTCGACAGCATTGTCATTGTCCCTTCGTCCTCGTCCTCTCGCCGGCCAGGGGGCCTGCGGAGGTCGTGGGAAGAGTCAACTTCTCCGAAGCGGGCTGGACTCGCCCCGAGCAGCAAAAATCGCTGCCGCAGATTGGTTCGGTGAGCCAAGACAGCCCCGCCAGCGCCGACGGACGATGAGTGCAACCGAACGACACACAAAGAAGGGTTGTCGACGATGATCGAAGAAGATCTCACCCGTCCGCCAGCAGAACGAGGCGTCCGAGTAGAGGGCGGGGCCGTCTGATGGCCCGCGTTCAGCATCTCGCCGTGCGCGTGTCCGACATCGAGCGCTCCACGAAGTTCTATGTCGAGACCTTCGGAGGCAAGGAGGTTCTGCATCCCTACCACACCGGCGTCGAGATGACGGAAATCATCATGGGAGTCAAGGACACCGACTATCGGATCGGCTTCGTCGAGCTACCCGACGGTTTCGGCCTGGAACTGTTCCAGTTCATCCCGGACCGAAACCCGGTCATCGGCGTCCCGCAACCCCAGGCGTCCTTCATGCACTTCGCCATCGCCGTCGACGACGTCGCCGCAACACTGGCGCGCGGCGTCGCGCTCGGCGGCGAGAGCTTCGGCGACCCGAACGGCTGGGCCCCGAGCGACCCCGGCAAGTACGCCTACCTGAAGGATCCCGACGGCAACATCCTCGAGCTCAACGACACCACTTGGGAGCGCATCCTGACGTCGGCGACCGAGCTGTACCCCGAGGCCAAGCTGTAGCGAACGGACGGGATGCAGCAAGAAGGGCTGGGGTTCTCACCCCAGCCCTTCTTCCTTCCTGCCGGAAGCGTCAGCCGCCGACGCGATTGCGACGGCCGAGATAGGTGGACAGCCCGACCGCGACGAGCAGCACGACACCGTTGAAGACGTTGGTCGCCCAGCTGCTCGCACCCATCAGCGTCAGACCGCTGACCACGATGGATACGAACACCGCGCTGATGACCGTACCGATCACGTTGAAGAATCCCGGTGTGATGGCGGTGGCGCCGAGGAAGACGGCGGTGAGCGCGGGGAAGAGCAGCGCGCCGCCGTCCACGGCGGTCGCGCTCCCCAGCCGTCCCAGCTGGACGATGCCGGCGATGCCTGCGATGACGGCCGACACGACGAACGTCATCCACACGCTCCGATCGACCCGGATGCCGACGAGGCGGGCGCTGGAGGCGTTGGACCCGATCGCGTAGAGCGATCGCCCCGACGGAGTGTGCTGGAAGAAGTACCAGATCACCGCTGCCGCGACCACGACGAGATAGAACACCACGGGGAGGCCGAGCCACCTCAGCGAACCGAACGCGATCAGCGCGGAGTCCGCGGGAAGCACGAAGGTCTTGCCGGCGCAGTACCAGATGGAGACGCCCGACAGCAGAGTGGCCATTCCGAGGGTCGTCACGAACGGGTTCATCTTGAATTTGACGACGAACAGCCCGTTGAGGAATCCGATCGCCGCAGACAGGAGAAGAGGAAGCACGATCGCCACCCACAGCGGCACGTGCAGCTCGACCTGCAGGCCGGCCGAGAACACGAAGCTCGCGATCGCCGTGGCGCCGACCGAGAAGTCGAAGACGCCCGCCACGAGGGTGAACAGGGCCGCCAATGCGACGAGGGCGACGACGGCATTGCTCCCGAGCACGACGTTGAAGTTGTTGATCGTGGGGAAGGCGGTGCTGGCCGGGGGGACGACCGAGAAGAAGACGATCACCGCGATGGTGATGAAGATCAGGGCATACTTCTCCAACACCCCCACCACGGCGCGCGACGAGGTGACGGTACTGGTGGGTGGAGCGGTCGTCTTCGGCGACTCGGCGGTCGTCGTGGCTTGCGCGGTCATGCGGCACTTCTTTCTTCGGTTTTCGGGCTGGAGAGCACCGCTGCGGCGAGCTCGTCGACGGACGTCTCGGCTGCGGCGACTTCACGGACGATGCGTCCGTCTGAGACGACGACAATCCGATCGCAGAGTGCATGGAGCTCGCCCAGGTCGCTGGAGACGATGACCGCCGCGTTGTCGTTGCGGGCTGATTCGCGGATGACGTCGTAGATCTCCGCGCGGGACATCGCATCGACCCCCTGGGTCGGCTCGTCCAGCAGCAGGAGACGAGGATCGCGCTGCATCCAACGGGCGAGAATCGTCTTCTGCTGATTCCCTCCCGACATCGATGCGAACAGGGCGTCCGGACCGGCGACCTTGATACGGAAGCGGCCGATCAGATCGACGGCGAACCTCCTGGCCAACGCCCCGTCCAGACGACCTCGGCGCCGCAGACGTGGGAGGACGGCGACGGAGAGGTTCTGGCTCACCGTGAAGTCGGCGAATGCCGCGTCACGTGATCGGTCCTCGGGGACGAGCGCGATTCCCGCCTTCATCGCCTGCTTGACCGTTCTCGGCGAGAAGTCCCGACCGTCGAGCAGCATCCGCCCCCGCTCCGGGCGGAAGCACCCGAATGCCAGCGAGAGCAGTGTCGACCTGCCCGAGCCCGCGAGCCCGGCGACACCCACGATCTCGCCGCGGTGCACGGTGAGGCTCACGTCCGTCAGCGGTCCTGCTGCGATCCCCTCGAATGCGAGCAGGGGGGCCGAGCGCGCATGCGAGATCGATCCTGTCGGCTCGAGAGCGCGCACCTGGCTCCCGGCCATGTAGGCGATCAGCTCCTCCTCAGACGGGGAGGAGTCGATCAGGTGCGCGGCCACCTTGCCGTCGCGGAACACGGTGAAGTCGTCCGAGACGGCGAGAACCTCCTGCATGCGATGACTCACGATGACGAAGGTCTGTCCCTGCGCGGCGCGCAGCCGCACCCTCTCGAGAAGCTCCGTCGACTCGCGGCGCCCGAGCGACGCGGTCGGCTCGTCGAGGACCACGATGAGCCGCCCCGACTCCTCGTCCTGCAATGCCCGGGCGATCGCGACGAGCGTCTTGTCGGCGGGTCGCAGCCGATGGATCGGGGTGTCCGGTGTACCGGCGATCCCGTACGCGGCGATCAGCGAGGCGACCCGCTCCCGGAGACGCTTCCAGTCGATGCCGCCCGCCGCGTGGACGGGGTAGCCGGATGCCAGCGCGAAGTTCTCCTCGATCGACAGGTCGTCGAAGAGTCCCAGATCCTGGTGGACGAAGCGCAGTCCGGCTCGTTCGGCATCCTCGGGACCGTACCCGGCGAGGTCGACCGGCACGCCGCCGACCTCCAGCTCCCCGCCGTCTGCCGCGTAGACCCCGGCGAGGACTTTGATCGTCGTGCTCTTGCCCGAACCGTTGCCGCCGAGCAATGCATGGATCGTTCCGGGACGGACCTCCAACGAGACGCCGTCGAGAACGCGCACCGGTCCGAAGCTCTTCACGAGCGCGTTGAGCCGCAGCACCGGCGGTTTCGATTCCGGATGCTGAGCCGCCCCCGTTCCAGCGGTGAGGTGGGTCATCCCTTGCCCCAGGAGGCGAGGTAGGCGGACTCCCAGTCGCCGCCGTCGAACGGGCCGGACGCGGGCAGGTTGTTGTCGGCATCGACCACCACCATCGGCTGCGCGCTGTATGCCGGCGACTGATCGGCGAGAACCCGGATCGCAGTGTCGACGGAGGCCCACTGCGCCCACCGCGTGGCTTCACCCACCGCGCCCAGGGTGATTCCGGCGTTCGATCCGCTCCGGATCAGGTCGAGAGTGGTCGTGTCGGAAGGCCCGCCCACGACGATCGTCAGGTCCTCGACGCCCGACTGCGCGATCGCCTGGTAGAGCCCGCCGGTGAGGAATCCGCCACCCGGGATCTGCAGCACGTTCACGTCGGGGTTGGCCAGGAGCGCGGTCGTCACCTTCTGGATGAAGCTGCCGCTGGCTGCTTCGGGGTCGGTGACGTCGACGTTCGCGACCACCTTGCCGCCGAGCTTCTCGAACTCGGTGACGAACCCGTCGGTGATCAGGGGGCCGAATCCGTTGGTCGTGTGGGTGAGTGTGATCGCTCGCGGGGCGTCTTCGGTGATGCCGTACGCCCAGTCCGCACCCAGCTGACCGTAAAGGGCCCACTTCTCGTCGAACGAAGTGCCTTCGAGCCACTGCGGCACGGCGTCCCACAGTGCGGGGTCGCAGTCGTCAGGCCCACCGCCGCCCACGATCGTGATCCCCGCATCGCGCGCCTCTTTGAAGGCGGCTTGCGCCGCCATGCAGCCGAAGCCCATGGGGATGATCACATCGGCGCCGGCCGCGATGGCCTGCCGGATGGCGGTGGCGAACCCCTCCGGACTGAGTTTGCCATCCGCGACCTCGACATCCCAGCCCGCCGCTTTGCCCCCCTCGACCAGGCCAGCTGTGCCTTCGGCGCACCCGGAGTTGGACTCGCCGCACGAGATGACGTACAGGCTGACATCGTCGGCGACATCGGCCGGTGGGAGCTCCAGGTCGCCGCCGAGTCCGGCATAGGCCTTGTCGAGTGCGGCTTGCGCCTCTGCCGACCGTTCCTGCGTCGCGGCGCCCTCGGGCGTCGCTCCTGTCGCGCATCCGGCAAGAGTCATCATGACGACGGCGGCTGTCACGAACGCCAGCGGCCCGGCGCCCGCTCGGTCAGCTCGGTGATTCGAATACATGATCGTGTCCGCTTCTTCCTGCGGCCGCCATCGGCCGCAATCGGGTTCCCGCTCCGAGAGCCTCGGTTTCATCCTTGAAACGCGAGTGTGTTCACTGTCACTGCACATCGGGCTGGGAGGCTTGCTCGGAGAGACCAAAGTGCGCGGGTCACGTTGACCCCCGGGGGCAACGGATCCGTCCGCGTGTCCACAAAGAAGGTCCCCGGCAGCGCACACACCGGGGTGGTGCGCTGTCGGGGACCGGGTTCGAGTGAGGCGGGTGGTCAGGCTCCGAGCAGATCGAGTCCGAAGTGCGCCCTCGCCGCCTGGACCTCGATGACCGGGACATGCTCGGCAATCTGCGCCTTCGACATCTGTGAGACGAGGAAGTAGTCCTGGAGGGCAACGCCACGCCGAGCGACCGACGAACCGACCGAACGGAACAGCAGCTCGGTCGCTTCGTGCGCGAGACGGCACGACGCGTACATCATGCTTCCGACCGCGAGCCACTCCTCGAAGGGAGGGATGTCACCCGACACGTGCCGCTCACCCAGACGCTCGTACTCGCGCGCCGCGCCGAGGAGCGTCGCCTGGGCGGCGTCGATCGTCGCGCGGGCGTGGCCCCAGATGCCCTGACTCTCGGCGTGCAGGTACCGCTCGACGATCGGCGGGTGCAGCCGCTTCTTCGTCAGGATCGTCTCTTCGTAGGCGTCGAACGCCGCCCATGCGGTGCCGACCTGTACTGCGGCCAGCGAGGCGGGGTACAGCGCCTGAATCTGACCGAGATACAGCGGGTTTCGAGTGGAGCGCGTTCCGTGTGTCCCGTCGGGAAGGGTCGAATAGCCCCACTCGAACATGGAGGAGACGTGCGACGCCGGCACGAAGACGTTCTCGGCGACGACCGCGTTGGATCCGCTTGCTCCGAGCGCCATCGTGACGTGGGCGCCCCACTCGGGGTCGATGGTGTAATCGTCGCGCGGGAGGAGGACGACCACAGGCGCCGGTTCCTTCCCCTCCTCGAGGAGGATCGCGGTCACCATGGCGTGGGTCGAGTACGGCACACCCGACGAGTACGGCCACTTGCCGTTGATGACGTACCCGCCATCAGTCGGAACCAGTGTGCCGTGTGGCGATGCGGAGTGCGGCGCGATGAACACCCCGTCCTCGCCGAACGCATCCCGAGCGACCTCCTCGGGGAAGTGGGCGACCAGCGGGATCGTGTGGCCGGTACCGAGCGTGAGGCACCAGCCGATGCCGGGGTCGCCCCGGGAAATCTCGATCATCGTGCGGTAGTACGTCTCGAGGCCGAACTCGTAGCCGCCGTACTGGCGCGGCTGCACCAGCCGGTAGAACCCGGCATTCCCGAAGATCTCGTGGAGCTCGGCCGAGTACGTGCCGGCCTCGGCCGCGGCCACGCGATTCTCTCGCAGGACGGGACGCAGCGCGGCCGCCCGCTCGATGACTTCCTGCGGAGCGAGGCCGGGCTCCGGTACGCGGAGACCGCCCATGACGGCGGTGGTGTCGTTCGACGACATTGTCGTTCCCTTCGTGAGATCCGTCCCGGAGCGTTCCGCCCTCGGAGGAGGAGTGGGACGAGTCAACTTCGCACGCGCACCCGCCGCTTGCCCCGTCCGGCAAAATCGACCCCGGCGCTTTGACCCGGCGAGGCAAGTCGGTCGCGCCGATCCGCATTCCGGCCTGCGCGTGCTTGCCCTGCCACACCCGGCGCGTATAGTGCTTGCCACGCGCCCTAACCAAGTGCTCGGGCGCTCGCGAGGAGGCGGGAGGGGGTCATGCATGCCTGACAGCGGATCCTGGGTACGCAGACTCAGCCCCTCCGCACCCGTCGAGGAGTTCGAGCCGGATTGCCTGCCCGAGACGTGGAATCGCACGGTCGCCGCGATCGGAGTCGGACCGGCTGCATGGGTCGTAGAGTTGTCGGACTCTCTTGCGCCGCTGGCCCTGGACCCCGAGATCAGCCCCGCCCGACGCGACGAAGCACTCGCCGAGGTGCGACCGACGACGCAGGCCGTCGTGATGCAAGCACTGGTCGCGCTCGATCAGGGGCTTCCCGTGCCGACATCCGTTCCGCCCGAGACAGCCGTGCAGATCGCCCGGGCCGTGCGCAGACGAGTGCCCGTGGCGACGATCCTGAAGTATCAGCGCACGTCGCACGCCTACCTCAGCGACGTCCTGGTCGAAGCGTGCCGCCAGCTGGTGCCTCCGGAGGAGCAGACGCAGCAGCTGTCACAGCTCTCCCGGCTCCTGGTCGACCACGTCAGCGGATTCTCGCTGGCGTGCACTGCGGCGTTCATCGTCGAGGAACAGTCGTGGCTCGCGAGCATCGACGGCTCGCGGGGCGAGCTCGTGCGTTCTCTTCTCGCCGGTGAGCCGCCGGCAGGCGACCCCTCGAAGACACTCAGGTACGACCTCTCGAACCGGACTCACGTCGGACTGGTTCTCAGACGCGAGGCACGCGACGACGATGCCTCCCATGAAGCTTTGGCCAGGGTAGCCGCGGCGCTGCTGACCCGCATCGGCGCGACCGGTCAGCTCGTGATCCCCGCGGACGAGCATGAGGTGTGGGCCTGGGGCTCCTTCGTGAATCCCCGTGATGCCGATGTGCGCTCGATCGGCATCAGCCCAGACACCCTCGTCGCCGTCGGGCGCCCGGCATCCGGCCTCGAGGGATTCCGCAGCACGCACGAGAACGCCGGCACGGCGGCACGGGTCGCACTTCTTGCGAACGCTCCCCACTCGCGCGATCGCACAGTCTTCTTCGACGACGTGCGACTGACGGCGCTGCTCATGGCCGACCCGGTGGCCGCAGCGCGCTTCGTCCAGGACGAGCTGGGAGCGCTCGGTGGCCCGCGCGAGGCGGTCCTTCGCGAGACCGTCCGCGTCTACCTCGAATGCAACTGCAGCCCGGCGAGCGCCGCGACCCGGCTCAATGTCGTCAAGAACACCGTCGTGTACCGCATCCGGCGCGCCGAGGAGCTCCTCGGACGCAGCGTGAAGGAGCAGCAGGGCATGCTCTGGTCGGCGCTGCACCTCGCCGAGACATTCGATCTGGCTGACGCGTCCCACCCCGCCTGAAGGCGAGGGGGCCGGGGCTCTTGTCCTCCCGGCCCAACACTGTCGGCAGGATTGGGCCCTGCGGCGCAAGCCGGGCGACTGCCGTGGCCGCTTGAATCGACGCAGAACCGCGGACCCGACGCCTCATCGAGACGTGCCGAGCCCGCAGCCACACCCCACGGCTCCTCATCGGATGCCCGAGACCTCGAGGAAGAGGAACCAGCATGACCACGACCACCCGGACGTACCTCGTCGTCGGCGGAACCAGCGGGATCGGGCTCGAGATCAGCCGCGCGCTGACAGCGCGCGGTGACCGCGTCGTCCTGACAGGGCGCGACGCGGAGCGCGCGACCGAGGTCGCGGCGGGGCTCGGCGAGTCGGCGGCGGGAATCGCGCTCGACCTCGCCCAGCCCGAGACCATCGCGGCCAGCCTCGCCGGCGTGGGAGACGTGCACGGTCTCGTGATCGCCGGCGTCGAGCGCGATTCCAACACGGTCCGCGACTTCGACATCGCGGGCGCCACCCGCATCGCGACCCTCAAACTCGTGGGGTATGCCGAGACGATCCATGCGCTCGGTGAGCGGCTCTCGAACAGCACCGAGACCGGAATCGTGCTCTTCGGCGGAGTGGCACGCTATCGCCCGTACCCGGGCTCGCTCACGGTTTCGACGGTGAACGGCGGGGTGGAGGGCCTCGGAACGGCGCTCTCGGTCGAGTTGGCGCCGATCCGGGTGAACGTCCTGCACCCGGGCATCATCGGCGACTCGCCGTTCTGGTCGGGCAAGGAGCAGGCGCTGGCCGCTTATCGCTCCCGCACCCCTGGTGGCGAACTCGCCACCGTCGCCGATGTCGTCGGCGCAGCGCTCTTCCTGCTCGACAACCGCGGTATCTCCGGCGAACAGCTCCACGTCAACCGGGCCACGCTGGCGTCCTGACCCGCACACCTCTGCCGCCCGCCCTGCGAACGGCGTTTTGAAGGGACACAGTTCGATGAGTGCACTGACAGATCGACACCATCTCGGCGGCCCCGCGGGCGAGGGCAGGCACTTCGTCGTGTGGATGAGCGCCCGCGACGAAGTGTCGGCTCTCGTCGCCGGCTACGTCGTCCGGATCGACGAGCGCGGTCCGACGGGCCTGCGCATCCTCGCGGAGGGCGTCCCGCCCGCGGTCGTCGCCGGGCTCCTCCGAGAGCTCAGGATCGGGCATCTCCAGGACTACGACGTGGCGGTGATGTTCAGCGATTGGCGTCTGCGCGCACTCGCCCCGGCAGACACGCCCCGCTCACCGCTGGGCACGTTCCTCTCGGTACGCGTCGAATACTGAGCGCGCACCGCCACCCGGCGCAACGGGCTCCCCGTCGCACCGCCACCCGGCGCAACGGGCTCCCCGTCGCGCCGCCAGCCGTCGCCGCGGGCCGTCACTCCTAGCGGCGGGGAGTCGTCAGCCGGCGTGTCAGATCAGGTCACGCCGGCTGACTTCGGCGATCGCGCTCCAGTCGAAGTCCTTCAGTTCGGGATCGGCCAGGGCGCGATCGAACACCGCCACGAGCGCTTCGAGGGTCGCCGGACGCACACCACCCGCCTCGGCCACCTCCTGGGCAAGGCCGAGGTCTTTGCGCCCCAGGACCATCTGGAAGCCGGGGGGCGTGTATTGGCGCCGCGCGATGAGATCTCCGTACACGGCGTAGACGGCTCCCCCGAAGAGGGTGCTGGAGAGCAGCTCGGTGAACAGCGCGGGGTCTACCCCCTGCCTCTCGGTCATGGCGACCGTCTCACCGATCGCCTGCATCGCGTGGATGATGTTGTAGTTGACGGCAGCCTTCACCGCGTTGGCCACAGACGGACGCTCGCCCAGTCGCCAGGTGCGCGTCCCGATGGCCGCCAGGTACGGCTCGAGACGCTCGACGGATGCCGCGGGCCCCGCAGCCAGGATGTTCAGCTGGCCCGCCTTCGCGATCTCAGGCCGGCCCAGCACCGGCGCAGCCACGTACACCGCCCCGGCCGCTTCGAACTGCGAGGTCAGCCTGTCGGCGAGCGCGGGACTGATCGACGCCATCATGACGTGGGTGCGTCCCGCAAGGCCGGCGACGGTGACGGGATCGAAGACCGAGTCCACGGCCTCGTCGTTGGCGAGCATCGAGAACGACACGTCGGCCGACAGTGCCTCCCCCGCGTCCCGGGCAGCGGTGGCGCCGCGATCGACGAACGCCGCGACAGCGCCGCTCGATCGGTTCCAGACGAGCACCTCGTGCCCGGCATCGAGGAGCCGCCCCGCTATGCCGGACCCCATCGAGCCCAGTCCCAGAAACCCGACAGTGCTCATGCCTCACCGCGCCCGGCGCGGGTGTTGAGGTGCGACTGCGAGTCTCGACGCAGATCGAGCGGGCCGTCGATCGTGTAGTACCGCTTGCCCGCGACCAGCAGGTCCTCCGCGGGGAACTTGGTGATGACTTCGCATCCGTCCGCGGTGACGACGACCTCCTCCTCGATGCGTGCGGCGCCCCACCCGTCGGCCGACGGCCAGTAGGTCTCGAGCGCGAATACGTTGCCCTCTTGCAGCACCTCGGGGTGATCGAGCGAGGTCAGCCGGGAGAAGATCGGCTTCTCCCAGATCGACAGGCCGACTCCGTGTCCGTACTGCAGGGCGAACGCCTCCTCCTCGTCGCCGAAGCCGAACTCCTGGGCGGTCGGCCACACGGACGCGATGTCGGCGGTCGTCGCCCCGGGGCGAACGAGTGCGATCGCCTGATCCATGTACTCGCGTGCGCGGACATACGCGTCCTTCTGCGCGGAACTCGCCGACCCGACGGCGAACGTCCGGTAATAGCAGGTGCGATAGCCGTTGAAGCTGTGCAGGATGTCGAAGAACGCAGGGTCGCCCGGGCGGATCAGCCGGTCGCTGAAGACATGCGGGTGCGGGGAGCATCGCTCGCCCGAGATCGCGTTGACCCCCTCGACGTACTCCGAGCCGAGATCGTAGAGCGTCTTGGCGACGAGCCCCACTGCCTCGTTCTCTCTCACACCGGGACGGAGGAACCGGTACAGCTCTTCGTAGGCGGCGTCGACCATCGAGGCCGCCTGGGTGAGCAACCGGATCTCGTCGGGCGTCTTGACTCGACGGGCCTCCATGAAGACCTGCTGCCCGTCGACGACCTGAACGCCCTCCTGCTGCAACGCGAAGAGGATCGGCAGCTCGATCACATCCACGCCGAGCGGCTGCGCGGCGAGCCCGAACTTCTCGAGCTCGCGCTTGATCTTCTTCGCGACCTTCGCAGCGATGTGCGCGTCGGGGGGGAAAGCGCCCCGCAGCGTCGAGATGCCCGCGCGGGCGCCGCTCTCGAGCCGCCGACGCTTGGCGCCTTCATGTGGCGCGTGGGGATCGGCATCCATCTCGGCCGTGGTCGTGTCGAGCCAGGGGTTGTACACCGCGTGGTGTTTCGCCGCCGATCCGAAGTCCCACACGATGGGGTCGGTGTTGCGCGTGAGGAGCGAGAAGCGGATGAGCTTGTCCATCGCCCACGTGCCGATGTGCGTGCCGCTCATGTATCGGATGTTCGAGAAGTCGAACGCGAGCACCGCGCCGAGCTCGGACCTGTCGAGCTCGGCTTTCAGCCGCGCCAGCCGCGCGTCGCGCAGACGATCCATGTCGATACGGGTCTCCCAATCGACGGCGTTCGTTCCGGTCGTTCCGGTGCTCCTCATCGAGGCCTCCTCGTGACGGCGCGCGGTCTGGTACTTTACGCGCGTACAGTCTTACTGTACATGACTGTCGGCTTGGCGGTATACACTGACCCAAAACCCAGAAGGGGTCGCATGTCAGAAAGCCTGGGTGCACGCATCCGCGCCGCACGCACAGCACGCGGAATGAGCCTGCGCAGCGTCGCGCAGTCTCTGGGAGTCTCGGCGTCGCTGGTGTCGCAGATCGAGATCGGCAAGACGCAGCCGTCTGTGTCGACGCTCTACGCCCTCGCCAGCCACCTCGGTGCGTCGATCGATGAGCTCATGGGCATGCCGGCTGCGGCTCCCGAGTCGAGCGATGGCGCCCCGATCGACCCCGGCAGCCCCAGCGCACCCATCGTTCAGCAGGCGGCGGACAACCCGGTGATCGAGATGGAGAACGGGGTCCGCTGGGAGCGCCTCGCCGTCGGCGTCGGCGGGCCGGTGGACGCCATCCTGGTGACCTACGCGCCCGGCGCCACCAGTTCGGTCGAGGGCAAACTCATGCGACATGCGGGAGTGGAGTACGCCTATCTGATCGAGGGCGAGCTCACCCTGCAGCTCGAATTCGACACCCACATCCTGCGGCCCGGCGACTCGCTGCACTTCGACTCGATCCGCCCCCACCTCTACCTCAACCACACCGACGCCCCCGCCAAGGGCGTGTGGTTCGTCCTCGGCCGTCGCCAGCAGAACCTCGCCCTGCCGGACTCCCCTCTGGCCGCACCCTCGGCATCCGGTGCGACGCCGGCCTCGGCGGTCGACGTGCTCCGCGCGATGGACGAGCTGACGAGCTGAGCCGTCGCCCGCGTCGCGCCAGGCGAACGAGACGTCGCTCCGGGGTGGCACCTTCGTCAGGGGGTGGATGCCGCGGAGAACCTCGTGATCGAAACTCCGCGCATCAGATGAGGATGGTCAGCGGGTTCTCGATGCGTCGCTGGAACGCGGCGAGCCACTGGGCGGCGACGGCGCCGTCGAGCACCCGGTGATCCGCGGAGAGAGTGACTGTCATGACCTGCCCCACGGCGAGCTGACCCGTCTCGTCCACGACGGGCATCGGCCGCGCCGCTCCCACGGCGAGGATCCCGGACTGGGGCGGGTTGAGAATCGCGCTGAACTCCGATGTTCCGTACATCCCGAGGTTGGACACGGAGAAGCTCCCGCCTTCGAGTTCGTGCTGCTTCAGTCGGCCGGCGCGGGCGCGTTCCGCCAGCTCGGCGACCGTGGCGCTCACGCGCGCCAGCGGCATCCGCTCGACGTATCGCAGGACCGGTGTGGTGAGTCCGCCCTCCGTCGCAACGGCGACCGAGAGGTCGACCGACGAGAAAGTGCGGATGCTGTCGCCGTTCCAGATCGCGTTGGCAGCCGGAACCTCGACCAGCGCCCCGGCCACGGCCTTCAGGACGAAGTCGTTCACCGAGATCTTGCGAGGCGCGGTCTCGTTGACCGACCGACGCAGTTCCAGCAGTGCATCGACGCGGCAGTCCGCGACGAGGTAGAAGTGGGGAACCGACGACTTGCTCTCGGTCAGGCGTCGGGCGATCGCCTTGCGCATCCGATCGAGCGGGACGTCCTGGTACGACGCATCGGCGACCGCCGACTGCGGTGTCGGTGCCGAGGACGCGAGGGTGGCGACGAGAGCCGGATGCGCGTCGGCCGGCTGCGCGGCGGACTTGGCCTGTGCGAGGTGCTTCTCGAGGTCGCGGCGCACGATCCGCCCCTGTGGGCCCGTGCCCTGGATGTCGCCGATGGCCACACCGCTCTGCGCGGCGAGCCGGCGAACGAGAGGACTCGCGAAGAGGCGGCGCCCGTCGCCGTCACCGTCTGCCGCGGGAGC
>NZ_JBQCIP010000199.1:0-29900 GCF_051953575.1 Microbacterium sp. | reverse complement strand
CGTCTCGGTGCGCTCGACGCCCTCGATGGCGAGGATGCGCGCGTCGGTGTCGAACAGGTGCTGCGTGTCGCGGCACGCCACGCGCACCAGCAGATCGACCTGACCCGACAGGCCGTGCGCCTGCACGACCTCGGGCACCCGTGCGAGTTCGACCGCGATGCGGGGGAGCTCCGCCTGGCGCACGATGACGCTGATGAACGCCTCGATAGGGTACCCGAGTGCGGCGGATGAGATCGCCCGTTCGTACGACAGGAAGACGCCCGTGCGCTCCAGGCGCGCCATCCGCGCCTGCACGGTGTTGCGCGACAGGCCGAGCCGCTCGGCGAGCGCGACGACCGTCGCGCGGGGGTCGGCCGAGAGGGCGGCCAGCAGCTCCAGGTCGACGTGATCGAGGGCACTCATAGTGCGAAACGTTAGCACGGTTCTGGGGGTCAGAAATTGTCAACATGCTCAAGCAGACCTCGAATGCTTGAGCGAGGTGCGACACGGACGTAGCCTCGAGCTGTCGGCGAAGAGGCCGGCGCGCACACGAGGCGGCTCCTCACAAGGGGGCCCGCAACGAGGAGTGATGACGATGACGCACACCCTGACCCCCACGGCGGATCTCGGCACCGATATCGAGGATGTCGCCCGCCTGCTCACCCCCGACGGCGAGCGCATCGCCGATCCCGAACTCGACCGGTGGATCGCCGAGGTCGACGCCGCGGCGCTGCGGTCGCTGTACCGCGACATGGTGCTGCTGCGCCGCATCGACGTCGAGGGCGTGGCCCTGCAGCGCCAGGGCCAGCTCGGCCTGTGGCCGCCGTGCCAGGGCCAGGAGGCGACCCAGATCGGAACCGCCCGTGCGCTCCGTGCCGACGATTTCGCCTTCCCGAGCTATCGCGAGACGGGCGTCGTCTACGCCCGCGGCGGCAAGCCGTCGGACTTCGTGCTCGCGTGGCGCGGCGAAGAGCACTCCACCTACGACCCGTACGAGCTGAACACCGCCACCCAGCAGATCATCATCGGCGCTCAGTCGCTGCATGCGGTCGGTTACGCGATGGGTGTCCAGCGCGACGGCACCGACCAGGTCTCGGTCGC
The DNA here is from genome assembly GCF_051953575.1 of Microbacterium sp. Classification (GTDB taxonomy): domain Bacteria; phylum Actinomycetota; class Actinomycetes; order Actinomycetales; family Microbacteriaceae; genus Microbacterium. The sequence goes on along the minus strand of NZ_JBQCIP010000199.1, from coordinate 28,820 downwards.
CTACTTCGGCGACGGCGCGTCCAGCCAAGGCGACGTCAACGAGGCGATGGTGTTCGCCTCTTCGTTCGGCGCCCCCGTCGTGTTCGTGTGCACGAACAACCAGTGGGCGATCTCGGAGCCGGTCGCCCTGCAGGCGAAGGCGCCGATCGCCAGCCGCGCGCCGGGCTTCGGCATCCCGAGCATGCGCGTCGACGGCAACGACGTCCTAGCGTGCCTGGCGGCGATGCGCTGGGCGCTCGACCACGCCCGCAGCGGCAAGGGGCCCGCGTTCATCGAGGCGGTGACCTACCGCATGGGCCCGCACACCACCTCCGACGACCCGACCCGCTACCGCGACAAGGACGAGGTCGAGAAGTGGCGTCGCCGTGACCCGATCGCCCGCGTCGAGGCGCTGCTGCGCTCGCTCGGGGAGTTCGACGACGCATTCGTCGCGAGCGTCGAGGCGGACGCCGACACGCTGGCCGCATCCGTTCGCGAGGCCGCGATGACGGCGCAGACCCGCGCCCCGCTCACCGTGCTCGACAACGTGTACGCCGAGCCGCACTCGGGCATCGACGAGCAGCGCGAGTGGTTCGGCGCTTACCTCGACGGCTTCGCGCCCGCCCAGGAGGCGTGACATGGTGCAACTCACGATGGCGAAGGCCATCAACGAAGGTCTCCGCCATGCGATGGCGGACGACGACAAGGTGCTCGTCATGGGCGAGGACATCGGCAAGCTGGGCGGCGTGTTCCGCATCACCGACGGCCTTCAGTCCCAGTTCGGCGCGCAGCGGGTGATCGACACCCCGCTCGCCGAGGCCGGCATCATGGGCACGGCTGTCGGCCTCGCGTTCCGTGGCTACCGCCCCGTGGTGGAGATCCAGTTCGACGGATTCGTCTACCCAGCGTTCGACCAGATCGTGTGCCAGGTCGCGAAGCTGCACTACCGCACGCGCGGCAACGTCACGATGCCCATCACGATCCGCATCCCGTGGGCCGGTGGGGTGGGCGCCGCCGAGCACCACTCGGAGTCGCCGGAGGCGTACTTCGTGCACACGTCGGGCCTGCGGGTCGTCGCGGTGTCGAACCCGCAGGACGCGTACGTCATGCTGCGCCAGGCGATCGCCTCGAACGACCCCGTCGTGTACTTCGAGCCCAAGCGGCTCTATCACTCCAGGGGCGAGGTCGACCTGGACCTGCAGCTGGCCGACGCGCCCCCGATGGGGCTGGCCCGCGTCGTACGACCGGGCACCGACGTGACGCTGCTGACGTACGGAGCGCAGGTGGGCACGGCGATGGATGCCGCCACCGCCGCGGAGGACGACGGCGTCTCGATCGAGGTCATCGACCTGCGCTCGATCTCTCCCGTCGACTACCGCACAGTGACGGCGTCGGTCCGCAAGACCGGTCGCGTCGTTGTGACGCACGAGGCGGCACGCGAGGCCGGCGTCGGCGCGGAGCTCATCGCGAGCGTCACCGAGCGCTGCTTCAACTACCTCGAGGCGGCGCCTCAGCGGGTGACCGGTCATGACATCCCCTACCCGCCGGCGAAGCTCGAGAAGCACCACCTGCCGGACCTCGACCGCATCCTCGACGCGGTGGACCGTGTCATGGACCGGCCGAACAGCCTCTCAGGAGTGGTGGACCGATGACGCAGGACTTCCGTCTCCCCGACCTCGGCGAGGGGCTCCCCGAGGCCGAGCTGGTGCAATGGCTGGTCGCGGTCGGCGACACCGTCGCACTCAACCAGACGATCGCCGAGGTCGAGACCGCCAAGGCCGTCGTCGAGCTCCCGTCGCCGCACGCCGGCACCGTCACGGCGCTCCACGCCGAGGCGGGGGACGTCATCGAGGTGGGCTCGGTGCTCATCACGTTCGACACAGGCGGGGAGGATGCTCCGACTCCGTCATCGGTCGGCGCTGCCATAGCTCCAGCGACCGCAGAGGGCGCTGAGTCCGCCGTCGAGGCCGAGAAGGCCGAGAAGGCCGAGCCGAACCTCGTGGGCTACGGCGCCGCGCCGCGTGGGGCCGGACGACCCCAGCGGCGGGCGCGGGTCGCGGGAGCGGCATCCGTCCACTCCGACACGGCCGTGCTCGAAGCAGCGCCGCACGACGCGATCACCCTGGAGACGCCGATCGAAGCGCCCCTGGAGCGCCCGCGGTCCACGCCCCCCGTGCGTGCGCTCGCCAAGCAGCTGGGGATCGATCTGGCCCTGGTCGAGGCGACGGGCGCGTCCGGGGTCATCACGCGGGCGGACGTCGAGGCGTACGCCCAGCGGGTGGGGATGAACGCAACCGAGCTCGCGGCGCCGGAGGAGGCGGGCGTCCCCGACACCGCGGAGGCTCTCGCCCCGGCACGTGCGCCTTCGGAGCGCACCACCCGCACCCCGATCCGCGGCGTGCGCAGGATGACCGCCGAGGCGATGGTGCGCAGCGCCTTCACCGCACCCCACGTCACGACGTTCCTCACCGTGGACGTCACGGCGACGAGCGAGCTCATCGCGTCGCTCAAGGCGGACCGTGCGCTGCAGGACCACCGCATCGGGGTGATGGCCGTCGCCGCCAAGGCGGTGTGCCTCGCGCTCGGGCGCCACCCGGGGCTCAACTCGAAGTGGGACGACGAGGCGGGCGAGATCGTCGAGCACCACTACGTGAACCTCGGCATCGCGGCCGCCACGGGGCGCGGGCTCGTGGTCCCCAACATCCGCGACGCGCAAGAGCTCACCCTGGTCGAGCTCGCCGACGCGATCCGCGCGCTCGCCGAGACCGCACGTGCGGGCAAGACGGCGCCCGCCGACATGATGGGCGGCACCTTCTCGATCACGAACGTCGGGGTGTTCGGCGTGGACGCCGGCACGCCGATCATCAACCCGGGGGAGGCGGGCATCCTCGCGCTCGGCGCGGTGCGTCGTCAGCCGTGGGAGCACAACGGAGAGATCGCGCTGCGCGACGTCATGACGCTCGCCCTGTCCTTCGACCACCGGCTCGTCGACGGCGAGCAGGGTTCGCGGTTCCTGGTGGAGGTCGCCGACGTGCTGCGCGAGCCCGGGCGCGCGATGCTGCTGCGGTAGCCGCCCCGGGGTTAGCCCGGGGGATCGGCCGGTCCTGCGGGGCCGGCCGATCAGCGCTCCTTGGGGTAGAACAGGCCGAGGCCCTTCGCCTGCAGGATCCGGTAGGCGTCCGCATAGGTCTTCGGATCCTCGCCGTCGGCACTGCCGTACTTCGCCACGAGCAGTCCGAGCAGCCCCTTGCCGGGCGGGCTCAGCGGCATGTCGCGGTGCGGACCGTTCTTGAGGTCGCTGCGCTGGTCCTCGGCCGTGTTCGGCGGCACATACTGCGGGTGCACCTGCGGCCAGGTGCCCGGGTCGCGGGGCCGGTCGAGGTTCACGACGCTGAAGAGATCGCGCGCCTCGGCGTCCCGGCGCGTGAGCGGGCGCAGTCCGTGGAGCTTCGCGAGCGTCGCCGCCAGCGCCCCGTGGTGCATCTCGTCGTGGATGACGGTCCCGGCGCGCGTGTACGCCGACACGGCGATCGCAGGCACCCGCAGCCCCAGCCGGTCGAAGGCGAATCCCATCTCGCCCTCCGCCGCGTCGGCGTGCGGCGGAATCGCCGCGGGCGGGGGCACATGGTCGTAGGTGCCCCCGTGCTCGTCGAACGTGATGAGCAGGAGCGTGTTGACGGCGTTGGAGCCCTCCGAGCTGGTGCTGGTGCGGATCGCGTCGTAGACCTGCGCGACCAGCTTCTCACCGGCGCGAACGTCCGAGACCGCCGAGTCGATCACGGGTTCTCCGGCGACGTCGCTCTCACGGAACACTCCGACCGGCGGGTGGAAGTCGTTGTGGTTGTATACCAGCCGCGGTTCGATGAAGGAGTAGGCGGGCAGCGTGCCGTTCGCAGCATCGGCGTAGAACTCCGACATGTACACGAAGTGATCCGTGCGCCAGTACTTCTCCAGGCTGGGGGAGTGCAGGATGCCGGTGAGCGAGACGAGCTGCAGCTCGTCGAAGTACACCTTCCACGACAGTCCCGCGTCCTCGAGCCGATCGAACACGGTGGGCACAGGGTCGGCCTCGAGCCACTTGCGGTAGCCGCCGTGGTCGCGGTTGGTCACGAAGCCGTGCGACGTCGACGCTTGGAAGAATGAGCGGTTGCAGTACGTCTGAGAGGGCACGGCGCAGAACCACGCGTCGAAGACGGCGAACTCGCGTGCGAGCGTCGACAGCACCGGCAGCTGCTCGGGTGAGAACCCGCCCATGATGCGCGACACGTCGTCGACGCTCGGCTCGGAGCCATGGCGCAGCCGCACGAGGTTGTTGTGGTAGTCGAGGGCGAATCCCTCCATCGTCGGTGCCGTGCTCGGCGGCGGGGCGTTGAACGGCGACCGCATATCGGGGATCTCGGCCGACGCGTTGCCGGGCGGGTCCACCACGCCGAACAGCTGCGTGTTGACGTGCGGATACTCCTCGCCCGGGTCAGGGTCGGGGCTGCCCATGATCGCATCCGTCGATCCCGCGTACACATGGGCGGGGATACGCTGGCCGCGAGGCGCCGGATTCGAATGTTCGCCGAACGCCAGACCGTCGAACGTCTCGCCCTCGGGCAGCGTATCGGGGGTGTACAGATGGCCCAGCAGGTTGTCGAACGACCGGTTCTCGCCCATCAGCACCACGATGTGGTCGAAACCCGGCTCCGCGCGGGGTGGGACGGTGCCGAGATCCGCCGAGCCCTCGCGCACGCCGAGTTCGTGGCCGATCGTCGCTCCGCCCACGGCGCCGATGGCACCTCCCGCGACGAGTCCCGCCGTGGCGATCCCGCCGAGTTTGAGGAAGTCCCGACGCGATCCCTCATCCAGTGCGGGCGACGGCGGGCGCGTGATGGGTGCCGGTTCGCCCCCGGGCTCCGGCTCTGCGTGGTCGCTGTGGCTCGCCTCCGCCATCCCGTTCAGACTAGAGCGTCGGGGCCGCTTCAGGCGGTGAGGGCGGCGCGCGCCATCGAACGCAGGATGCCGCGGACATCGCGCTCGCCGGGACGCGACCGCGACGCACGCACCGTGTGCGGCGTCGAGTTGATGAGACCGAAGCAGGCATGGGCTCGCACGCGCAGGTCATCGTCGTCGCGATCCGGGTGGACGACCGACAGGATGCCGATCCACACCTCCACGTATTCGCGCTGCAGCCGCCGCACGGTGTGGCGGTCCTCGTCGCTGAGGCTCGCCATGTCGCGGTCCTGCACGCGGATGACGTCGGCATCGTTGAGAGCGAAGGCCACGTGGAAGTCGATCAGGGCGTCCAGCTGTGCGTCCGCACCCTCGTGGGTCGCGACGACGGTGCGCCCGCCGGCGAGGAGCCGCTCGCTCACCTCGACGAGGATCGCCCCGAGGAGCGCCTGCTTGCCCGCGAAATGCCGGTAGAGGGCGGGCCCGCTGATGCCCACCGCGCTGCCGATCTCTTCGAGGCTGACGCCGCTGAAGCCGCGTTCTGCGAAGAGCGCAGCCGCTTGCTGCAGGATCGCGGCATGGCGATCCGCCTTGGCGCGATTGCGGTCGGTGACGCCGTTTGTCATCTGAACTCCGGGGGTGGGCGAGGGCTTGCGATCTCAGTTAATGGTCGCTAACCTAAACCTCAGTTAGTGAACACTAACCAATCGAGCCGCGCCGCGACAAGAACCCCGTCGCGAGGTGTGACCCGATCGTGACGTCGACGAGGATGACACGGAGAGCAGAGCCATGAGCGTGCTGACCACCCAGGCGGTGCCCGACGACGCGTTCGCCCGGACCAGCCAGGCGCAGCGCGCGCTCGCCGAGGAGCTGCGGGAGCGGCTGGCGGCGGCATCCCTCGGGGGTCCCGCCGCGTCCCGCGAACGTCACGTCGCCCGGGGCAAGCTGCTGCCGCGCGACCGGGTCGCGCGCCTGCTCGACGAGGGCAGTCCGTTCGTCGAGGTCGCACCGCTCGCCGCCGAAGATCTTTACGGCGGCGAGGCGCCGGCAGCCGGCGTCATCGCCGGCATCGGTCTCGTGCACGGCCGTCACGTCCTGGTCGTGTGCAACGACGCGACGGTCAAGGGCGGCACGTACTACCCGATGACGGTCAAGAAGCACCTGCGTGCGCAGGAGATCGCGCTGGAGAACCGGCTGCCGTGCATCTACCTCGTGGACTCGGGCGGCGCCTTCCTGCCGATGCAGGACGAGGTGTTCCCCGACCGCGACCACTTCGGGCGCATCTTCTTCAACCAGGCGCGCCTGTCGGCCGCCGGCATCCCGCAGATCGCCGCCGTGCTCGGCTCCTGCACGGCCGGCGGCGCGTACGTGCCCGCGATGAGCGACGAGACGGTCATCGTCCGCAACCAGGGGACGATCTTCCTCGGCGGTCCGCCGCTCGTCAAAGCGGCGATCGGCGAGGTCGTCACGGCCGAGGAGCTCGGCGGGGGAGAGCTGCACGCCCGCCGGTCGGGAGTCGTCGACCACCTCGCCGAGGACGACGAGCACGCGCTGGAGATCGTCCGCGACATCGTCGCGACCCTGCCGCCGCCGGCAGCGCCGGCATGGGAGGTCGTGCCGACGGCGGCGCCTGCCGCCGACCCCGCGGAGCTGTACGGTGTCGTGCCCGTTGACGTCAACCAGCCGTACGACGTCCGCGAGGTGATCGCACGCCTGGTCGACGGCAGCGAGCTGCACGAGTTCAAGCGCGAGTACGGCACGACCCTCGTCACCGGGTTCGCCCGCATCCACGGCCACCCGGTCGGGATCGTCGCCAACAACGGCGTGCTGTTCGGCGAGTCGGCTCTCAAGGGCGCTCACTTCATCGAGCTGTGCGACCAGCGCGGCATCCCGCTGCTGTTCCTCCAGAACATCTCGGGCTTCATGGTCGGCCGCGACGCCGAGGCGGGCGGCATCGCCAAGGACGGCGCGAAGATGGTGACCGCCGTCGCCACCACACGCGTCCCCAAGCTGACCGTCGTGATCGGCGGGTCGTTCGGAGCCGGCAACTACTCGATGTGCGGGCGCGCGTACTCGCCGCGGTTCCTGTGGACCTGGCCCGCGAGCCGGATCTCGGTGATGGGCGGACCGCAGGCCGCGTCGGTGCTGTCGACCGTCAAGCGCGACCAGCTCGAAGCCCGCGGCGAGGAGTGGCCCGCCGACGACCAGACCGCGTTCGAGGCGCCCATCCGCGCGCAGTACGAAGAGCAGGGCAACCCCTACTACGCGACGGCGCGGCTGTGGGACGACGGCATCGTCGACCCGCTCGACACCCGCGATCTGCTCGGACTCGCCCTGGACGTCGTGTCGCGCACGCCGCTCCCCGAACCGCGCTTCGGCGTCTTCCGGATGTGATCGCGATGACACCGGCTCCTGAGCCCGCCGAAGGGTTCGACACCGTCCTCGTCGCCAACCGCGGTGAGATCGCCCGCCGCGTGATCCGCACGCTGCGACGCCTCGGCATCCGGTCCGTCGCCGTCTACAGCGACGCCGACGCCTCCGCGCCGCACGTGCCCGAGGCGGATGTCGCGGTGCGCATCGGGCCCGCCGCCGCCGCACAGTCGTACCTCGACGTCGACGTGGTCGTCGCGGCCGCCGTCCAGACGGGCGCCCAGGCGGTGCACCCGGGCTACGGGTTCCTGTCCGAGAACGTCGGATTCGCGCGCGCGTGCGCCGCCGCGGGGATCGTGTTCATCGGCCCCGGCGAGCGCGCGCTCGAGGTCATGGGAGACAAGATCCGCGCGAAGGAGCACGTCGCCGCGCACGGCGTCCCCACGGTGCCCGGCTTCAGCGCCGCCGGAATGACAGATGCCGACATCGCTGCGTCCGCCGACGACACCGGGTATCCGCTCCTGGTCAAGCCGTCGGCGGGCGGCGGCGGCAAAGGGATGCAGGTGGTGAGGTCGGCCGCCGAGCTGCCCGATGCGCTCGCCACGGCCCGCCGGGTCGCCGCCGCGGCGTTCGGCGACGACACCCTGCTGCTGGAGCGTCTCATCGAACGCCCTCGACACATCGAGGTGCAGGTGCTCGCCGACGCCCACGGGTCCGTCATCCACCTCGGCGAGCGCGAGTGCACCCTGCAGCGACGCCACCAGAAGGTCGTCGAAGAGGCTCCGTCGCCGGTCGTCGACGAGGCGACGCGCGCACGCCTGGGCGCGGCGGCCTGTGCGGCCGCGGCATCCGTCGACTACCGAGGCGCGGGCACCGTGGAGTTCCTCGTGGCCGCGGACCGTCCCGACGAGTTCTTCTTCATCGAGATGAACACGCGCCTGCAGGTAGAGCACCCGGTGACCGAGCTCGTCACCGGCGTGGATCTCGTGGAGCAGCAGCTGCGCATCGCCGCCGGACGCCGGCTCGACCTCGCCCAGTCGGACGTGCGCCTCGACGGCCACGCGATCGAGGCGCGCGTCTACGCGGAGTCGCCCGAGCGCGGGTTCCTCCCGTCGACGGGAGACGTGCTCGCGTGGCGGGCCGCGCCGGGCGTCCGCACCGACGGAGCCGTCGAGACCGGCAGCGTCGTCACCGCCGACTACGACCCGATGATCGCCAAGGTCATCGCGCACGCACCGGACCGCGTGACGGCCCTGCAGAGGCTGGACGCCGCGCTCGCCGACACCGTCGTGCTGGGCATCGACACCAACATCGGCTTCCTGCGCAGGCTGCTCGCCGACGAGGGTGTGCAGGCCGGCGACATGGACACCGGGCTCATCGAGCGCCTGCCCGCGTACGAGGCGCCCGCGCCGACGCCGGCTGCGCTCGCCGCCGCTGCGCGTGTCATGACGGACCAGGATGCTGCCGCCGCCGTCGACCGGCCGTCGTACGCGTCGGTCCTGTGGTCGTCGCGCTCGGGCTGGCGGGCGGGGCGACCCGCAGCGCCGCTCATGGTGCACTTCACCGACGACCACGGCGACATCCACGACGTCTCGATCGGTTCGGGTGCCACCACCGGTCGCATCGACAGCGACGAGATGACCAGTCACGACACCTCGACGGTCGCGGTCGCAGACGACGGCATCGTGTGGGTGCACGCCGACGGGGTCACCACGTCGCTGCGGCCGCTGACCCGCCGGCAGGCGGCAGAGCGACGCCGGGCGGCCCGCGAGCGGGGGGACGCGGCATCCGATCCCGAGCTGCGCGCCCCGATGCCGGGCGCCGTCGTCGCGGTGCACGTGACAGACGGCGCGACCGTCGCCGCCGGAGACCGGATCGCGACGATCGAGGCCATGAAGATGGAGCACCCCGTGGCGGCGCCCCACGCCGGGGTGGTGCGCATCGACGTCGCCGTCGGCGATCAGGTGCGACGCGACCAGGTGCTCGCCCATGTGAAGGAGAACCACTGATGCCCGACTACGACTACGACGTCACCGACGACGAGCGAGAGCTCGCGGGCCTGGTGCGCCAGTTCGCCGACGAGGTCGTCGCGCCGCGGTCGTACGAGGCCGACCGCACGCACACGCTCCCGCTCGACGTCGTCGCGCAGATGGGCGAGCTCGGTCTGTTCGGGCTCCCGTTCCCCGAGGAGTACGGCGGACAGGGCGGCGACTACTTCGCACTGTGCCTCGCGATCGAGGCCCTCGGGCGCGTCGACCAGTCCCTCGCGATCACGCTCGAGGCGGGGGTCAGCCTCGGGGCGATGCCGGTCTACCGGTTCGGCACCGAGGAGCAGAAGCACGAGCTGCTGCCCGATCTGCTCGCCGGTCGCGCGCTCGCCGGCTTCGGGCTCACCGAGCCTGAGGCAGGGTCGGACGCCGGCGCGACCCGCACCACCGCGCGTCTGGACGGCGACGAGTGGGTCGTCAACGGGTCGAAGCAGTTCATCACCAACTCGGGCACCGGCATCACGCGGTTCGTCGCCGTCACGGCGGTCACGGGGGAGTCCGACGGGCGCAAGGAGATCTCGACGATCGTCGTGCCCAACGGCACGCCGGGGTTCACCGTCGAGCCCGCGTACGACAAGGTCGGGTGGCACGCGTCCGACACGCATCCGCTGACGTTCCAGGACGTGCGCGTCCCCGCGGGCAACCTGCTGGGCGAGCGCGGACGCGGGTTCGCGAACTTCCTCCACATCCTCGACGAGGGACGCATCGCGATCGCCGCGCTGTCGACCGGCGCGGCGGAGGGATGCCTCGAAGCAGCCGTCGACTATGCGCAGAAGCGCACCGTCTTCGGCGAGGCGCTCGCTACGCGGCAGGGCATCCAGTTCCTCCTCGCCCGCATGCAGCAGCGCGTGCACGTCGCGCGGCTCGCATGGCACCATGCCGCACGTCTGCGCGATGCCGGCAAGCCGTTCAAGACGCAGGCCGCCATCGCCAAGCTCACCGCGAGCGACGCCGCGATGGACAACGCCCGGGACGCGACGCAGGTGTTCGGCGGCAACGGGTTCATGAACGAGTACCCCGTGGCGCGCCACTACCGCGACTCGAAGATCCTGGAGATCGGCGAGGGCACGAACGAGGTGCAGCTGCTCGTCATCGCGCGGGCCCTCGGGGTAGCGTGACACCGTGAGCGAGCCCGACCGCACGACCGGCCCTGACCGCACGACAGGGATCGTCCAGCGCGGGCTGTACTACGACGAGCTCGAGCTCGGCGCGCGATACCTGCACCGGCCCGGCCGCACGGCCACCGAGGCCGACAACGTGCTGTTCTCGTCGCTCACGATGAACACGCAGGCGCTTCACCTGGACGCCGCGTTCTCGGCCGACCAGCCCTTCGGCCAGCGCCTCATGAACTCGATGTGGACCCTCGCGACGATGGTGGGCGCGTCGGTGTCGCAGATCACCCAGGGCACGCTCGTCGCACAGCTCGGCCTCACCGACGTCTCGTTCCCCGCCCCTCTGTTCCACGGCGACACGCTCTACACCGAGACCGAGGTCACCGCGAAGCGACTGTCGTCGTCGCGTCCGGGACAGGGCATCGTGACGCTCCGGCACACGGGCCGCAACCAGCACGGCGAGATCGTCGCGCTCGCCACCCGCACCGCGCTCATGTGGTGCGCGCCCGACACCCCGGAGGAGACGCCGTGAGCTTCGACCTCGGACCCGCGCTGCTGTTCTGCCCCGCAGATCGCCCGGAGCGCTACGCGAAGGCGATGGAGCGGGCGGATGCCGTCATCCTCGACCTCGAAGACGCGGTGGGGCCCTCCGACAAGGCGGCGGCGCGCGGTCACCTCATCGAGTCCGAGCTCGATCCGGACCGCGTCATCGTGCGCGTCAACCCGCCCGAGACCGACGCGTTCACAGCCGACCTGTCGACGCTGTCGCAGACCGACTACCGGCGCATCATGGTCGCCAAGGCGCAGTCGCCGAAGCGCATCGGGCGCCGCGACCCGCGGTTCGAGGTCGTCGCACTGTGCGAGACCGCCAAGGGCGTCGAGCAGGCGGACCGCATCGCCGCACTCGACAACGTCGTCGCGCTCATGTGGGGCGCCGAAGACCTCGTCGCCTCGCTCGGCGGCACCTCCAGCCGCAAGCCCAATGGGGGCTACCGCGACATCGCCCGGTATGCGCGTTCGCGCGTGCTGCTCGCCGCCGGCTCCCGCGGCAAGGCCGCGATCGACGCCGTGCACCTCGACATCGACGACACGAAGCGCCTGTCGATCGAGGCGGCGGATGCTGCGGCATCCGGATTCCGCGCCACCGCCTGCATCCACCCCTCGCAGGTCGCGATCATCCGCGCCGCCTACCGCCCCGACGAGAAGACGGTGTCGTGGGCGCGGGGCGTGCTGGCCGCGGCGACGGGGGAGCGGGGCGTGTTCTCGTACGGCGGCACCATGGTCGACGAACCCGTGCTGCGCCACGCGCGGAGCGTGCTGGCCCGCGCGAGCGGCTGAGGCGGCCGGACTACGCCGCGATCGCGCTGTACGAGAGCAGGCGCAGGCTGTCGCGCTCCACGACGAAGCGGTGGGCCGAGGCGTTGCCGATCCGCTCGCCGGCCCGCGGCAGCGTGTCGCCGCTCGCGTGGCGGATGAGCTCGCCGATGAGCCCGCCGTGCGACACGGCGATCACGGGCACGTCGGTCGGAGCGGTCGTGCGCCGCACGTCCGCCGCGATGCGACGCAGCGCATCGACGCCGCGCGCCCGCAGAAGGGCGTTCTCCTCCTCGCCGTCGGCGGGCGGCTGGCCGGGCCCGCCGTGGCGTGCGCGGTAGTCGGCGACCAGCATCCCCTCGGCCGCGCCGTAGCGGCGCTCCCGCAGCTCGGGGTACAGGATCGGGGCGTCTGCGTCGAGGACGGCGGCGATGATCCGCGCCGTCTCGTGTGCGCGCTGCAGGTCGCTCGACACGACGATGGGGGTCACCCCGCGGCGATCGAACTCGGACGCGAGCTCGTCGGCCGCCGCGCGTGCCTGTGCGCGCCCGGTGTCGTTGAGGGGGATGTCGGTGGCCCCCTGGATCCGTCGCTCGAGGTTCCAGTCGGTCTCGCCGTGGCGGATCAGGGTCAGCGCAGTCACCCTCCGACCCTATCGAGCGGACATGTCCATGAGCTGGATCAGCGCAGCGGCGGCAGCAGGTCCGCGAAGGCGGGGAGCACGTCGCTGGTCCCGGCGTCGATCTTGACCGTCGCGCGCGCATCCGCCCGTGTGGCGCCGCGGTTGACGATCACCACCGGCAGTCGCCGCCGTCGGGCGCGCTCGAGCAGGCGGATCCCCGAGTTCACGACCAGGGACGATCCGGCGATCACGAGCGCATCGCTGGTGTGCACGAGCTGCTCGGCCTCGCGGAACTTCGCGGCCGGGATGAACTCGCCGAAGAACACGACATCGGGTTTCAGCATCCCGCCGCACACGCTGCAGTCGGGGATGACGAAGCCGTCGGTGGTCTCAGGCAGCACGTCCCCGTCGGGGCCGAGCGGCACGTTCTCGGGCACCCGGATCCACGGGTTGTCGTCCTCGACGCGGCGTGCGAGATCCCGGCGGTCGAACACCTGGCCGCAGTGCGTGCAGAAGACGCGGCGCATGGTGCCGTGCAGCTCGACCACCCGGCGGCTTCCGGCCCGCACGTGCAGGCCGTCGACGTTCTGGGTCACGACGCCGGTGGCGATCCCGCGCTCCTCCAGGGCGGCGAGCGCGCGGTGCCCGGCGTTCGGCGCGGCGGCGGCGAACGCCTTCCATCCGAGGTGGCTGCCGACCCAGTACCGGCGGCGGGCGGAGTCGCTCGACAGGAACTGATCGGCCGTCATCGGCGTGCGCACGGGTGCGCCCTCGCCGCGATAGTCGGGGATGCCGGAATCCGTCGAGACGCCGGCGCCGGTCAGCACGGCGATGCGCCGGCCCGACAGCGCCGCGACGGCGGCGACGACGGCATCCGTCGTCTTCGCGTCGAACCCGGTCGCGATCGTCGTCACGGCGCACCCCCCTTCGGGACGAGTGTAGGCCTCGCGGTTTTCGGGCATGTTACGGCGCGGGCGAGCCCGGACGGGCGTGGGACGATGGGGCGTGCCCGTCCTCGAGATCACCGACGCCTCCGACGAACGCCTCGCGGACTACCGCGACCTGACCGACGTCGCACTGCGTCGTGTGCTCGAGCCCGAGGGCGGGCTGTACATCGCCGAATCCGCGAAGGTCATCGCCCGTGCCCTCGCCGCGGGCCACCGCCCGCGTTCGGTGCTCGTGCAGCAGAAGTGGCTCGCCGACATCGAGGACCTGGTGGATGCCGCCACGCCCGTCTACGTCGTGAACCCCGAGCTCGCCGAGTCGCTGACCGGCTATGCGGTGCACCGGGGCGCACTGGCGGCCATGCACCGGCCCACCCTGCCCGCCGTCGCGGACGTCGTCGCCGGAGCCCGGCTGGTCGTCGTGCTGGAGGACATCGTCGACCACACGAACGTGGGGGCCATCTTCCGCGCGGCCGCGGGGCTCGGCGCGGACGCCGTGCTCGTGAGCCCGCGCTGCGCCGACCCGCTGTACCGGCGCAGCGTACGCGTCAGCATGGGCACCGTGTTCCAGGTGCCGTGGACGCGGCTGCCGGAGTGGTCCGAGGCGCGGGGCGTGCTCCACGAGGCCGGGTTCGAGCTGGCGGCGCTGGCACTGGCCGATGACGCCGTGTCGCTCGACGCGTTCAGCGCGCGGCGGCCCGAACGCGTCGCCCTGATGCTGGGGGCCGAGGGCGACGGCCTGTCGCGGCGGGCGCTCGAAGCCGCCGACACCGTCGTCACGATCCCCATGGCCGGGGGCGTCGACTCGCTCAACGTCGCCGCGGCCAGCGCGGTCGCGATCTGGGAGCTGCGCGCCCGCTGACGCTCGAATGCGCCGGCGCCGGCTCAGCCGCCGGGGCGGACCGTCAGCTCGGTGAGCTCGGCATCGCGGGGCAGGTCGAGTGCCGCGACGATCGTGGTCGCGACCGATGCCGGCTCGATCCAGCGGGTCGCGTCGTACGCGGCGCCCTCCTGCTGGTGGACCTTCTCCTGCATGGGCGTCGCGGTGCGGCCGGGGTACACGGTCGTGACGCGCACGCCGCTCGCACGCTCCTCCTCGCGGAGCGCATCGGCGATCGCCCGGACGGCGAACTTGCTCGCGGCGTACGAGCCCCACTCGGGACTGACCCGCAGGCCGGCTCCGGAGTTCACGAACACGACGTGGCCCCGCGCCGCGCGAAGAGCGGGGAGCATGAGCCGCGTCAGCTCGGCCGGCGCGACGGCGTTGACGCTGAGCTGCTGCTGCCACGTCGCGACGGGCGTCTCGGCGACGGGGCCGAGCTCGACGATGCCGGCGACGTGGATCAGCGAATCCAGCTGCGGCGGAACGCTCTGGTGGCCGAACGCCCACGACAGGCGGGCGGGGTCGGCGAGGTCGCCGACGAGCGTCTGCGCACCCGGGAACCGGTCACGCAGCTGCGTGGCGCGTCCGGCATCGCGCGCGAGCAGCCACAGCTCGTCACCGCGCGCGGCGAGCCTGTCGGCCAGTGCTTCGCCGATGCCCGAGCCGGCGCCGGTGATCAGGTGGGTGGCCATGCGCGTGCTCCTCAGGCCTTCTCGCCGCGGCGGGCCGCGGCATCCTTGCCCGGCGCCAGCGTCGTGACGGGCAGCGGGTCGGGACGCTTGGCCGAGATGGTGTCACCCGAGGACTGGTGGCGCAGCCGCCGCAGCACCCACGGCACCAGGTACTCCCGCGCCCAGACCAGATCGACGGCACGGGCCTCGCGCCACGTGCGGACCGGAAGCGGGTCGGGCTGCATCGGCTGTAGGTCGTTGGGCACGTTGAGGGCCCGCAGCACCATGCGCGCGACCTCGTGGTGGCCGAGCGCGTTGTAGTGCAGGCGGTCATCGTCGAAGAAGCGCATGTCCTGCACCTCTTTGAGCGCCCACTGGTCGGCCACGATGCAGTCGTACTTGTCGGCGATCGCCCGGATGTTCTCGTTGTAGATCGCGACTTTCCCACGGATGCCGCGGAACACCGGCGTGAACGCGGTGTCGATGCCGGTGAAGACGACCACGGTGGCGCCGCCCTGCGAGAGGCGCACGACGGCGTCCTCGAACAGCTGCGCGACGTGGTCGGGGTCGCCGTTGGGCCGGATGACGTCGTTGCCGCCCGCCGAGAACGTCACGAGATCGGGCTTGAGCGCGATCGCCGGCTCCACCTGCTCGTCGACGATCTGGCCGATGAGCCGCCCGCGGATGGCGAGGTTCGCGTACGCGAAGTCCTCGACCTGCTCCGACAGCACCTCTGCGACGCGGTCGGCCCAGCCGCGCAGTCCGTTCGGCGACGCCGGCTCAGGGTCGCCGACCCCCTCCGTGAACGAGTCGCCCAGCGCGACGTACCGCCGCCAGGGGTGCGGCTCGGCGTTCGCGACGTAGGGACTCCGGTGATCCTCGGGTGTGGGCATGTCTGCTCGCGTCCTCCTCGGCTTGTGACCGACTGCCAGGCTATCGCGGCACGGGCAGGACGCGATCGGATGCCGCGACCCGGCGGCATCCCGACCCTCGATGTCGTCCGGGTCGTTTATCGTGGTGACTCGTTGTCCACGGGGGAAGGGGTGTTCGGTGACCGACGAATCCGCCGCCGCACCCCTGCTCGAAGAGCGGCCCGACGCGGGCGCGCCCGAGCCGCACATCGGGTCCTTCGCCGCGGAGCACCTCAGCCCGACCTATCCGCAGCGTGCGCCGTGGGGAACCGCACAGCGCCTGCGCGCGTGGCAGGCCGAGGCGCTCGACCTGTACTTCTCGCTCGACGGGCCGGACGGCGTCGGCGGCGGTCCGCGGGACTTTCTCGCCGCCGCGACCCCGGGCGCCGGCAAGACGACGTTCGCCCTCCGCCTCGCGAGCGAGCTGCTGCGACGCCGCATCGTCAACCGGATCGTCGTGGTGGCCCCCACCGAGCACCTGAAGACCCAGTGGGCCGACGCGGCGGCGCGTGTCGGCATCCGTCTGGATCCCGCGTTCAGCAACCGCCATTACGCGCCGGCACGGCAGTACCACGGCGTGGCCGTGACGTACGCCCAGGTGGCGGTGAAGGCATCGGTGCACCAGCGTCTGACGATGGACGCGAAGACGCTCGTGATCCTCGACGAGGTGCACCACGGCGGCGACGCGCTCAGCTGGGGGGACGCGCTGCGCGAGGCGTACGCGCGGGCGACCCGTCGCCTGCTGCTGAGCGGCACGCCGTTCCGCAGCGACACGGCGCCCATCCCGTTCGTCGAGTACCACCCCGATCACAAGGGCATCCGCGTCTCTCGCACCGATTACGCGTACGGCTACCGGCGCGCGCTCGAAGACGGCGTCGTGCGTCCCGTGCTCTTCATGGTCTATGCCGGGCAGATGCGCTGGCGCACCAAGACCGGCGAGGAGATGGAGGCGCAGCTCGGGCAGGACAACACGAAAGACATCACCGCGCAGGCGTGGCGCACGGCGCTCGATCCCGAGGGCGACTGGATCCCCGCGGTGCTGCGGTCGGCCGACCGACGTCTCACCGAGGTGCGCGAGCATGTTCCGGATGCCGGCGGCCTCGTGATCGCAACCGACCAGACCGCCGCGCGCGCCTATGCCGCGATCCTGCACGAGGTGACGGGGGAGGCGCCGACCGTCGTCCTCTCGGACGAGGCCGAGGCGTCGAGCCGCATCGAGGAGTTCTCGAAGGCCACGACCCGCTGGATGGTCGCCGTGCGCATGGTGTCGGAGGGCGTCGACGTGCCGCGCCTCGCCGTCGGCGTCTATGCCACGAGCGCCTCGACGCCGTTGTTCTTCGCGCAAGCCATCGGCCGCTTCGTGCGCGCCCGCCGTCGCGGCGAGACCGCGAGCGTGTTCCTTCCGAACGTGCCGCAGCTGCTCGCCCTCGCGAACGAGATGGAGGTGCAGCGTGACCACGCGCTGGACCGCGACTCGGACGGCGACGACGAGTGGAACGCCGAAGAGGACATGATGGACGCGGCCGAGCGCGAGGACAAGGCGTCCGACGCGCTCGAGCAGGAGTTCACGTATCAGGCGCTCGGCTCGCTGGCGCATTTCGACCGCGTGCTGTTCGACGGCAAGGAGTTCGGTCAGCTGGCGGTGCCCGGCACGCCCGAGGAGGAGGAGTTCCTCGGCATCCCCGGCCTTCTCGAACCCGACCAGGTGCACGAGGTGCTGATGTCGCGCGTGTCGCGGCAGTCGCGGCACCGCTCGGCCCGCGAGGCGCGCGAGCGCGAAGCCGCGCCCGATGAGGAGCCTGCGCTCCCGCAGGCGCTGCACCGCACGCTCAAAGAGCAGCGGCAGCTGCTCAACAGCCTCGTGGGGCTGTACGCACGCCAGTCCGGTGAGCCGCACGGCCTCGTGCATGCGGAGCTCCGCCGCATCTGCGGCGGCCCCGCCGTCTCTCACGCGACGGTGACGCAGCTGCAGGCGCGCATCGAGGTGCTCCGCAAGCGCGTCCACTCCTGAGCCGGCGACGTTCGGATCCCCGAAATGCTGGCAATCCCCGGTTTCGGGGCGGTGCGGCGGTGCGCACTGACTACCGTTGACGAGTCCCCGACCCCCCCGACCTGGAGGCCCGAGTGAGCGCGCCCGCCGCCCCGACCGACCGTGATCGCCGCCGCTGGGCGCAGTACCTCGTGAACGAGCGCGCCGAGGCGCGCGTGTACCGACAGCTCGCCGGCCGCAGGGAGGGGGAGGAGCGCGAGATCCTGCTCGCCCTCGCCGAGGCCGAGGGGCGCCACGAGGCGCACTGGCTCGAGCTCCTGGGCGGTGAACCGGCGAGGCTGCCGCGTCCCGACGTGCGCACGAGCCTGCTGGGCACGATGGCCAAGAGCTTCGGCTCGATCTTCGTGCTCGCTCTCGCCCAGAACGCCGAAGCCCGCTCGCCGTACGACGACGAGCCCTTCGCCACCGCGACGATGGCCGCCGACGAGAAGGTGCACCACGAGGTCGTGCGCGGCCTCGCCGCGCGGGGCCGCCGCCGGCTGTCGGGCACGTTCCGCGCGGC
Source organism: Microbacterium sp. (assembly GCF_051953575.1). Taxonomy (GTDB): domain Bacteria; phylum Actinomycetota; class Actinomycetes; order Actinomycetales; family Microbacteriaceae; genus Microbacterium. The sequence goes on along the minus strand of NZ_JBQCIP010000199.1, from coordinate 10,479 downwards.
CGTGTTCGGCGCCAACGACGGCCTGGTGTCGAACCTCGCGCTCGTGATGGGCATCGGCGCCACCGGGGCGAGCCCCCAGTTCGTGCTCTTCAGCGGTGTCGCGGGTCTGCTGGCCGGCGCCCTCTCGATGGGCGCGGGCGAGTTCGTGTCGGTGCGCTCGCAGCGCGAACTGCTCGCGGCGACCGAACCCAGCGACTTCGCCGACATCGCCCTGCCTCATCTCGACATCGACGCGAACGAGCTCGCCCTCGTGTACCGGACGCGGGGGATGCCTGAGGCCGAGGCCTCGGCGCGCGCCCGCCGTGTCGTCGAACAGGCGCAGGCGCTCGGCCGGGGGCGTGCCGACAGTGGTCCCATCGAGCTCGTGGACCACGGCGAGGTCGTGGGCAGCGCGTGGGGGGCGGCGCTGTCGAGCTTCCTGTTCTTCGCCTCGGGGGCGATCATCCCGGTGCTGCCGTGGATCTTCGGACTGTCGGGGCTCACCGCCGTCGTCGTCGCCCTCGTGCTGGTCGGCATCGCCCTGATGTCCACGGGCGCCGCGGTGGGTCTGCTCTCGGGTGCGCCGCCTCTCAAGCGCGCCCTGCGCCAGCTCGCGATCGGCTTCGGCGCAGCCGCGGTGACATACCTGCTCGGCCTGCTGTTCGGCGTGTCGATGGGCTGACGCGCCCGGGGTGCGCGCGATTCGTTGAACCTCCGGTGACGTGGTAATGTCATTCCTCGGTTGCGAAACCGAAAACCACCTGCGCGGGTGGCGGAATAGGTAGACGCGCTAGCTTGAGGTGCTAGTGCCCGTATAGGGCGTGGGGGTTCAAGTCCCCCCTCGCGCACAGAAGGTCGAAGGCCCCCGAAAGGGGGCCTTCGGCATTTCCCCGGATTCGAGTCCCCGCTTCGAGACGATAGGTTTGCAGGCATGCCCGAAGCCGAACTGCCCGAGGTCGCCGCTGTTGCAAGGGATCTCATCCGCTTCGACACCACGAACCACGGCGGGGGCCGTTCCGCCGGCGAGCGCGAGGCCGCCGAGTACGTCGGCGCCTATCTCGAAGGCCTCGGTCTGACGCCCGAGCTCTACGAGCCGATCCCGCGCCGCACCAACGTCATGGCGCGCGTGCCCGGCCGCGACCGAGAGAAGCCCGCCCTGGTGCTGCACGGGCATCTGGACGTCGTGCCCGCGATCGCCGAGGACTGGAGCGTCGACCCGTTCGAGGGCGTCGTCAAGGACGGCCTGCTGTGGGGTCGCGGCGCCGTCGACATGAAGGACATGGACGCCATGATCCTCACGTCGGTCGCCGACATCCTGCGCGCCGGCGAGCAACCCGAGCGCGACCTCGTGCTGGCGTTCTTCGCCGACGAGGAGAACGGCGGTGTCGAGGGGTCGGCCCTCGTGGTCGAGAACCGCGCGGAGTGGTTCACCGGCGCCACCGAGGCGATCAGCGAGGTCGGCGGCTACTCGATCCCGGTGGGCGACCGCCACGCGTACCTCCTGCAGGTGGGAGAGAAGGCGCTCATCTGGATCCGCCTCGTCGCGCGAGGCCGCGCTGCGCACGGCTCCAGCTTCCACGCGCAGAACGCCGTGACGCGGCTCGCCGAAGCCGTCGCCGCGCTCGGCCGCACCGCATGGCCGGTGACGCTCACCGACGCCACGCGCGAGATGACCGAACGGCTCGCCGAACTCACCGGGCAGCAGCCGGATGACCCCGACGCGGTCGCCGCGGCGACGGGTGCTGCATCCGGATTCCTCCGCTCGACGCTGCGGACCACGACCAACCCGACCGGCCTCGTCGCGGGATACAAGCACAACGTCATCCCCGACCGAGCCGAGGCGCTCGTCGACGTCCGCGTGCTCCCGGGCACCGAAGAGGCCGCCCTCGCCGACATCCGCCGCATCGTCGGCGATGACGTCGACGTCGAGATCGTCCACCAGGACATCGGTCTCGAAGTGCCCTTCTCGGGCGACCTCGTCGACGCCATGGTCGGCGCGCTCGGCCGGCACGACCCGGGTGCCCCGGTGATCCCGTACCTCATGGGCGGCGGCACCGACAACAAGGCGCTCGCGAGCCTCGGCATCGCCGGCTACGGATTCGCACCTTTGCGGCTGCCGGCGGACCTCGACTTCACGGGAATGTTTCACGGTGTCGACGAACGCGTTCCGATCGACGCCCTCGTGTTCGGTCAGGCCGTGCTCACCGACCTTCTGCGCACATACTGAACGTCATGGATGCCGCCGGCCGCGGCATCCCGCTCCGCCCCACTGTCATCCGCGCGATTGAAAGGCGCCCATGCTTCTCGAGGCGATCATCCTGGGTCTCGTCCAGGGTCTGACCGAGTTCCTCCCGATCTCATCGAGCGCGCACCTGCGCATCCTGGGGGAGTTCCTGCCGGGCGCGCAGGACCCCGGCGCCGCCTTCACCGCCATCACCCAGATCGGCACCGAAGCGGCCGTCGTGGTCTTCTTCTGGCGCGACATCGTGCGCATCATCGGGCACTGGTTCCGCGCCCTGTTCGGAAAGATCCCGCGCAACGACCCCGACGCCAAGATGGGCTGGCTGATCATCATCGGCTCGATCCCCATCGTGGTGCTCGGCATCCTGTTCCAGGATCAGATCGAGACCGTGCTGCGCTCCCTGTGGATCACCGCGGTCATGCTCATCTTCTTCGGCGTGCTGCTGGGCATCGCCGACCACTACGGCGCCAAGAAGCGCAAGCTGGAAGACATCACCGTCGGGCACGGCGTGATCTACGGTTTCGCGCAGGCGCTCGCCCTCATCCCGGGCGTGTCACGTTCCGGCGGCACGATCACCGCCGGGCTGTTCATGGGGTACGAGCGCGCGGCGGCCGCGCGCTACGCGTTCCTGCTGGCGATCCCCGCCGTGTTCGGCAGCGGCTTCTTCCAGCTGGCGAAGAGCCTCGACGAACCGGGTGTGTTCACCCTGGGCGAGACCGCCGTCGCGACCGGCGTCGCGTTCGTGGTGGCGCTCGGCGTGATCGCGTTCTTCATGAACTGGATCTCGAAGCACAGCTTCCTGCCGTTCGTCGTGTACCGCGTCGCCGTCGGCTCGACCCTGCTCGTGCTGCTGAGCCTCGGTGTGATCAGCGCGTAGGACCCGATCGCGGGTCGTCGCGCCCCGGCTTCGTCGGCCCGTCGCCGCCGCGGCGCAGGTAGCGCTCGAACTCCTGCGCGATGGCATCGCCCGACGCCTCGGGGGAGTCCCACGTGTCGCGCGTGCGCTCGAGCTGGTGGATGTACTCCGTCATCTCTTCGTCGTCGGCCGCAGCCGCGTCGATGGTCGCCTCCCAGGTCGCCGCCTGGGTGGCGAGATCGCCGCGGGGGACCGGGGCTCCGGTGAGGTCTTCGAGCTTGTCGAGCAGTGCGAGCGTCGCCTTGGGCGACGGCGTGTGGCCAGCGACGTAGTGCGGGACGCTGGCCCACAGGCTGGCGGTGGGGATGCCGGCGCGCTCGGCCGCGTCGCCCAGCACGCTGAGGATCCCGACGGGACCCTCGTAGGTGCTGCGCTCGAGCTCGAGGGCGCCGCGGAGCACCTCGTTGTCGCTGCCAGCGAACACCGAGATGGGACGGGTGTGGGGGACGTCCGACATCATCGACCCGATCGCCACCATGCCCGTGACGTCTTCACGGAGCGCGACGTCGATGATCTCGGACGCGAACGCCTGCCATGCGCGGGCCGGCTCCACCCCCGTGAGCAGCCAGAGCTGCGTGCCGCGGGTCGCCTGAGCCGGCCGCAGCAGCGTGGCCTCGGGCCACCGGAGGGAGCGGCGGCCCTCGCCGTCGATCTCGACGCTGGGCCGCGTGTACTGGTAGTCGAAGTACAGCTCGGGATCGACCGAGAACACGGTCTCGTACGACCCCCCGTCGCGCAGTTGAGCGATGGCGGACGACGCGGCTTCGCCCGCATCGTTCCACCCGTCGAACGCGGCGACGAGCACCCGGCGACCCAGTCCGTCCACGAGACCCCCTTCACCCGCAGCGGCTGCGGGTCCCCTCCAGGATAGGCCTCCCACCCCCCAGGGGGCCGGAGACCCCCTGGGTAGGATTGGACGGTGAACGCACCTCGTCTGGCCGCCGTCCTGTGGGACATGGACGGAACCCTCGTCGACACCGAGCCCTACTGGATGGCCGCCGAGACGCCGCTCATCGAGAGCTTCGGCGGCTCATGGTCGCACGAGCAGGCGCTGAGTCTCGTGGGGATGGGCCTGGAGGACTCCGCCCGCATCCTGCAGGACGCGGGCGTGCGGATGAGCACCGACGCGATCATCGACCACCTGACCACCGAGGTCATGCGCCAGCTCTCCGAGACCGGCATCCCGTTCCGTCCGGGGGCTCGCGAGCTGCTCGCGAGCCTGCGCGCGGCCGGCATCAAGACGGGGCTGGTCACGATGTCGATGCGCCGGATGGCGCAGACCGTCGTCGACCTGATCGACTTCGAGGCCTTCGACGTGGTCATCGCCGGCGACGACGCGACACGCCCGAAGCCGTTCCCCGACCCGTACCTGCAGGCCTGCGAGATCCTCGGCGTCGCCCCCGAAGAGACGGTCGCGATCGAGGACTCGCCCAACGGGCTGCGCTCCGCCGTCGCCTCGGGGGCGTCGGTGATCGGCGTGCCGCTCATGGTCTCGCTCACCGGCGCCGGCGCCCACACGCTCTGGGAGACGCTCGACGGCCGCACGGCCGACGACGTCGCCGCCTTCCACCAGACCCATCGCGCCCGCGTGCGCGCGGGCGACGACGCCACCGCCGAGGAGAACGTGCGATGACCGACCAGACCACCCGGCCCAGCGGCCCCTTCCGCCTGGGCGACCGCGTGCAGCTGACCGGGCCCAAGGCCCGCCTGCACACGATCACGCTGCGCGAGGGCGGCGAGCTGCACACCCACCACGGCGTGCTCAAGCACGAGCAGCTGGTCGGTCAGCCCGACGGCTCGGTGGTCGCCAACAGCGGCGGCCACGAGTACCTCGCGCTGCGCCCGCTGCTGCGCGACTTCGTGATGTCGATGCCCCGAGGCGCCGCGATCGTGTACCCGAAGGATGCCGCGCAGATCCTCGCCGAGGCCGACATCTTCCCCGGCGCCACGGTCGTCGAGGCCGGCGTCGGCTCGGGCGCCCTGTCACTGTGGCTGCTGCGCGCGATCGGCCCCGAAGGGCGCCTGGTGTCGTTCGAGCGCCGCGACGACTTCGCCGCCGTCGCGAAGGCCAACGTCGAGACCTTCACCGGCGCCGCACCCGGCAACTGGGACGTCGTCGTGGGGGATCTCGCGACGGAGCTGCCGCAGGCGGTCGCCGAGGCATCCGTCGACCGTGTCGTGCTCGACATGCTCGCGCCGTGGGAATGCATCGACGTCGTGGCGGACGCGCTCACGCCCGGCGGTGTCGTGGTCTGCTACGTCGCCACGGCGACGCAGCTCAGCCGCGTCGCCGAGTACATCCGCGGCACCGGACTGTTCACCGAGCCCGACGCGAACGAGACGATGGTGCGCGGCTGGCACGTCGAAGGTCTCGCCGTGCGACCCGACCACCGCATGGTGGCGCACACGGGCTTCCTGGTGTGGGCTCGCCGGCTCGCGCCCGGTGCCGTGCCGCCCGAGGTCAAGCGCCGCGCCTCGAAGTCGAGTTACGGCGACGAGGACGTCGAACTGTGGACGCCCGGCGCCGTCGGCGACCGGCAGATCACCGACAAGAACCTCCGCAAGCGCGTGCGCGAGGCCGAGCGGGCGGCGGAGGGCGCACGCCTGGCAGCCGGGCGCACCGAGGACGACGGGCGCACCGCCTAGACTGTTCCGGTGCGCAAGATCCCCGTTGCCCTCGTCGTCCTGGGCCTCGTGACCGTCGGCCTCACCGGATGCTCGATTCCGAGCTCGTCCGCTGCCGACTGCACGCGGACCCCGGTGTCCAATCCCGACGTGATGAAGCTCATCGACGTCAAGGGCGACACCGACAGTGCGCCCAAGGTGGACGTGTACACGCCGCTGCACGCAACGCACCTCGGCTACGAGGACGTCGTGACCGGCGACGGCAACGCGATCACCTCGGACGACCAGCTGATGGTGATGGACGTCTCGCTGTTCAGCGGCGCGACCGGCGACCCGATCGTCGCCACGGCCTACGACGGAGACCTGTCGCGCGTCACGTCGCCGTCGCAGTGGGCCACGAACTTCCCCGGTTTCGAGAAGGCGCTCGACTGCGCGACCGCGGGATCCCGCATCTCCGTCGCGCTCTCGCCCGACGACATGGCGCCCGACATCGCCACGAGCTTCAAGCTGGACGAGGGCGACTCGGTCGTCGCGGTGCTCGACCTTCAGAAGGTCTACCTGGCCTCCGCGACCGGCGCGCTGCAGTTCAACAGCGGCTTCGGCCTGCCGAGCGTCGTGCGTGCGCCCGGCGGTCGCCCCGGGATCACGATCCCGAGCGGCACGCCTGCGCCGAAGGACCTCGTCATCCAGACGCTCATCAAGGGCGACGGCGAGAAGGTCACGGGCGACCAGCCCGTGCGCGTGCACTACACGGGTGTCGTGTGGGGCGCCGACGAGGCGTTCGACACGACGTGGGACGGCTCGGCCGTCTCGGTGACGCTCGACGGCGTGGTGCCCGGATTCGCGAAGGCGCTGAAGGGTCAGACGGTCGGGTCCCAGGTGATGGTGGTGATCCCGCCCGAGCTCGGCTACAAGGACCAGGAGAAGGCCTCGATCCCGGCGAACTCGACGCTCGTCTTCGTGATCGACATCGTGGGCCTCGACGCCGAGGCGCCGACGGCGGATCAGGGCTGAGTCGGGCGCGTCCGAGACCGGGCTCCAGCCCGGCCATAGGATAGGCGGGTGCCTGCCACCGCCGCCGCGAAGATCCCACCCGAGGAGCGTCTGCTCAACCTCGTGGTGGCCCTCATCGCGACCGATCAAGGCCTGACCAAGGACACGATCCTCACCTCTGTCGCGGGCTACCGCGAGCAGAGCGAGGCGGGTGCGTCGAAGGACGCGCTCGAGAAGATGTTCGAGCGCGACAAGGAGTCGCTGCGCGGCCTCGGGGTGCCGATCGAGACGATCGGCGACTGGGCCGACCCCGACGACCTCCGTGAGGCCCGGTACCGCGTGCCGAGCGCGGAGTACGAGCTGCCCGAGGACATCGGCTTCACACCCGCCGAGCTCGCACTGCTGAACCTCGCCGGGGGAGTCTGGAGCGAGAGCTCGATGTCGGACGATGCGCGCAGCGGCCTGCGCAAGATCGGGGCGCTCGGCGATCTCGTAGATGAGCCGATCATCGGCTTCTCGCCGCCGCTCAACCCCCTCGATCCCGCGTTGCCCGCCCTCCACCAGGCGATCGACGCCAGCCGCGTCGTGACGTTCCCCTACCTCAAGCCCGGAGAGAGCGCCCCGCGCACCCGCCGCATCCAGCCGCTCGCGCTCGTCGAGTACGAGGCGCGCTGGCACGTGTTCGGCATCGATCTCGACGCGCGCGCCGACCGCACATTCCTGCTGTCGCGCATCGTGGGCCCGGTCGTGCAGGCCCGCGGCACGTTCGACCCGGCGCTCCGCGAGGGAGCGGGCGAGCGCGCTCTCGCCGGCCTCGAAGCCGTGGCTGCCCGCAACAGCGCCCTGCTCGAGGTGAATCCGGGGACCGAGGCCGCCCTGCGGCTCGCCCGCCGGGCGACGCCTGCCGAGCAGGGGATCCGCGTGCCGTACGTGGACGTCCACATCTTCGCGGATGAACTCGCCTCGTACGGCCCGGAGGTCCGCGTGGTCGCACCGGAGGATCTGCGCGACCGCGTCATCGACCGGCTCGTCGCCACCCGCGACGCCCATGGAGGAGCCGCATGAGCCCGCGCCCGCTGGTGGCGACCGATCGTGCCGCCCTCATGCTCCAGCTCGTGCCGTACCTCGTCGGCAAGGGCGAGGTGTCGCTCGACGAGGCCGCCGCAGAGTTCGACGTCACGCCGGCACAGATGCGGTCGATGGTCGAGAAGCTGACGGTCATCGGCCTGCCCGGCGACCGCGGGTACTGGCAGATGGCCAATGACCTGTTCGACATCGACTGGGATCTGCTCGACGAGCAGGACCTCATCGTCATCACCAATGCGGTCGGTCTGGAGCGTGCGCCGAAGCTGACGGCGCGCGAGGCGGCGGCGCTCCTCGCCGGCCTCCAGTTGGCGCGCTCCATCCCGGGTGTCGGCGACACCGAGCTCTATGCGGGACTCCTCGCGAAGCTCGCACGCGGCGCGTCTGCCACCCCCGCGGAAGTCATCCTGGCTCCCGAGCCCGTCGACGCGGTGAGGGACCTCGTCGCCGACGCGCTGCGGCGCCACGTGGCCGTCTCGTTCACGTACAAGGCTCCGGATGCCGCGCCCACCACCCGCACCGTCGACCCCGTGAAGGTCCACATCGCGAGCGGCCAGTGGTACCTGCAGGGCTGGTGTCACCTCCGCGAGGCGATGCGCACCTTCCATCTGGACCGGGTGAGCGACCTGGAGCTCACCGGCATCCCGAGCACGCATTCCGAGGAGCCCGCGCCGGCGTGGTTCGACACGGACGCGGGCGAGGTGGTCGCACGGGTGCGCTTCCCCGAGGCGGCCGCGCCGCTGCTGGGGGACTACCTCGACCGCGCGACGCTCGACACCGCCGACGGCATGACCGTCGCGACCATGCGCGTCGCGGACGAAATGAGCCTGCGCCGGCTGGCCGCGCGCCGCAGCGGCGTCGTCGAGGTGCTGGAGCCCTCCGCAGCCCGCCGCGCCGTCGCCGAGTGGGCCGAGGCCGGGCTCGCGCAGTACCGGTGAGAGAAGTCCACCACGTCGCATGCGGGGGGTTACACTGATAGCGAACCCGCCGAAAGGAATCCCATCATGCTGCAAGGCCTCACAGGATGGCACTTCCTGATCATCCTCGCGGTCATCCTCCTTCTGTTCGGCGCGGCGAAGCTCCCGGCGCTCGCAAAGAGCATGGGCCAGTCCGCTCGGGTGTTCAGAGGCGAGATGAAGGCGATGAAGGACGACGAATCGGCTCCCTCGTCAGCGCCCGCGGACGGGGCCGTGGCTTCCGTGGAAGCACCTTCGACCGAAGGTCGCGCCGACACGGGCCCCGCAGAGCCCAAGTCCTGACCTCCTCGTGGTAACGGCGGGAACGCCGCGCGTGTTCGAGGATCCCGAGGCGCCGAAGCGTGACAAGCGGATGTCGCTGGCGCAGCATCTGATCGAGTTGCGCCGGCGGCTGACGTACGCCGCTTTGGCGCTGGTCGTGGGCATGGTCGTCGCGTACTTCCTCACTGACCCGATCATCCACCTCATCACGGAACCCATCCGGATCGTCGCGGCCTCCGAGGGGAACGAAGACAAAGTCGAGTTGATGTACGCGACCATCACCGGTCCGTTCGACATGCGACTGCGGATCTCGTTCGCGATCGGCATCCTCATCTCTGCGCCGATCTGGATCTGGCAGATCTGGGCGTTCATCATGCCGGGTCTGACCCGAAAAGAGATCCGCTACACCATCGGATTCATGGCGTCCGCCATCCCGCTGTTCTTTGCCGGATGCTACGTGGGGCTGCTCATCATGCCGCACGTCGTGGAACTCATGGCGCAGTTCACTCCAGAAGGCGCCGCCCAGTTCTACGATGCGCTGCTGTACTACGACTTCGTCTTCAAGCTGCTCGTGGTCGTCGGCGTCTCTTTCGTGCTGCCTGTCTTCCTCGTCGCGCTCAATCTGGCGGGTGTGATCTCGGGTCGCTCGATCCTCAAGGGCTGGCGCGTCGCGGTCCTCATCGCGACGGCCTTCGCCGCGCTTGCCACCCCTGCTGCGGACGTGGTGAGCATGCTCATGCTTGCGGGCATCCTCGTAGTCCTCTTCTTCGCCGCCGCTGGGCTGTCGATGCTGTTCGACCGTCGCAAGGTGAAGCGCAACGCGACGTTCCTGCCGCCAGAGGTCTCGTGAGCGATCCCGGTCCCGCGGAGCGCTACGCGCGCGCGAGCGACTCGGCGCGCCGCGACCGCAGTCATCCGCTCACCGCCGCGTTCGCGGCATCCCAGCCGTTCGATCTCGATCCCTTCCAGCTGGAGGGTTGCCGGTCCCTCGAGGACGGCAGGAGCGTCCTGGTCGCCGCACCCACGGGCGCGGGAAAGACCATCGTCGGCGAGTTCGCCGTGCATCTGGCGATGCGGGAGTCGGGCGACAAGGCGTTCTACACGACGCCGATGAAGGCGCTGTCGAACCAGAAGTTCCGTGAGCTGCAGGAGGTGTACGGCGCCGACGAGGTGGGCCTGCTGACCGGCGACACCAACATCAACGGCAACGCGCGGGTGGTCGTCATGACCACCGAGGTGCTGCGCAACATGCTGTACGCCGACTCGCCGGCGCTGCGCGGTCTGCGCTACGTCGTCATGGACGAGGTGCACTACCTCGCCGACAGGTTCCGCGGGGCGGTGTGGGAGGAGGTCATCATCCACCTCGCGCCCAGTGTGCGGCTCGTGTCGCTGTCGGCGACGGT
>NZ_JBQCIP010000198.1:0-14896 GCF_051953575.1 Microbacterium sp. | reverse complement strand
CGCTTCTTGGTCTTGGCGACCAATCCGGGGGCGATGTCATTCGCCCGGTCGAGCTCAACGGTCTTCTTCTTGCGCGCCATCGTCCGCCTTCTGTGCGCTGCGGGCCTTGGCGGCGACATCCGCCGCCCCGGTACCCGGTCTGTTCTTCTCGACCCACCCCTCGACGTTGCGCTGAGGGGCGACGCTGAGAGCGAGTGCACCGGCGGGCACATCCTTGCGGATGACCGCCCCGGCCCCGGTCTTCGCGCCGTCTCCGATCCTAACGGGCGCCACGAAGACGTTGTGCGACCCGGAGTGGACCTCGTCGCCGATCTCGGTGCGGTGCTTGGTCAGGTCGTCGTAGTTCGCGGTGATCGCACCGGCGCCGAGGTTGACGCCGCGGCCGATCGTCGTGTCGCCGATGTACGACAGGTGGGGCACCTTGCTGCTCTCGCCGATCGTCGAGTTCTTGATCTCGACGAAGGTGCCGATCTTGCCCCTGTCGCCGAGGTACGTGCCCGGCCGCACGTATGCGAACGGGCCGACGGTGGCCTTGGCGCCGAACACGGCGAGCGTCGCATCGGTGCGGGTGATCGTCGCGTCCTCGCCGACCTCGCAGTCCACGAGGCTCGTGTCGGGGCCGACGGTGGCGCCGGCGGCGATCGTCGTCGCGCGCAGGATGTGCGTGTTCGGCAGCACCGTGACGTCGGGGGCGAGCGTCGCGTCGACGTCGATCCAGGTCGTCGCGGGGTCGATCACGGTGACGCCCTCGAGCTGCCACCGGCGCACGGTGCGGGCGTTGAGCAGGCGTCCCACCTCGCCGAGCTGGACGCGGTCGTTGACGCCGAAGGTGACGGTGACGTCGTCGACGACGGATGCCGCCACCCGGCCGCCCTCCTGCCGGACGAGCCCTGCGACGTCGGTGAGGTACTTCTCGGCCTGCGCATTGTCGGTGCCGATGGCGGGCAGATGGGTGCGGAGCGTCTCGGCGCGGAACACGTACATGCCGGCGTTGATCTCGCGGACCGCCCGCTCGGCGTCGTCGGCGTCCTTCTGCTCGACGATGCGCGCCACGTCGCCGTCGGCATCGCGGATGATGCGGCCGTACCCGTTCGCGTCGTCGACCACCGCCGTCATGAGCGTCACGGCGGCATCGGCCCCCCGGTGAGAGGCGACGAACGCGGCGAGCGTGTCGGCATCCACCAGCGGCGTGTCGCCCGACAGGACCAGCACATCGCCGTCGAAGCCGGCCAGCTGATCGAGCGCGAGCTCGACGGCACGGCCGGTGCCGGGGATCTCGTCCTGGTCGACGACGAGCGCCTCGGGCGCCAGATCGGCGATCGCCGCCGCCACCAGGTCGCGTTCGTGGCGGACCACGACGAGGGTGCGCTCGGGAGTCAGCACGGCGGCGGCGTGCAGCACGTGGCCCACGAGCGGGCGCCCGCCGATGCGGTGCAGCACCTTCGGGGTCGAGGACTTCATGCGCGTCCCCTGCCCGGCGGCGAGGACGATGACAGCCAGTGCGTTGTCGGTCATGCTCCGCCGCCAGGATTCGAACCTGAACCTCACAGCTCCAAAGGCTGTCGTGCTGCCGTTACACCACGGCGGAACGCGGGCGCCCGGACACCGCCGGACCCCGCCCGTCAAGTCTGCCAGACACGCGGCGTGCGGCATCCGCTCGCGATAATGGGGGGATGACGGCGCAGAGCGACGAGGTCGACCGCATCGTCGAGGCCTGGGTCGCCCAGCGCCCCGACCTCGACTTCTCACCCCTGGGGGTGCTCTCGCGCGTCGACCGGCTCTCGCGGCATCTCGACCGGGCGCGGCGCGACGCCTTCCGCCGGAGCGACCTGGAGCCCTGGGAGTGGGACGTGCTGTCGGCGCTGCGCCGCGCCGGCGAGCCGTTCCAGCTGAGTCCCAAGCAGCTGCTGCTGCAGACCCTCGTCTCCAGCGGCACGATGACCAACCGCATCGATCGGCTCGTCGGCCGCCGCCTGGTGCGGCGCGAGGCCGACCCCGCTGACGGCCGGAGCGTGCTGGTGACCCTCACCGACGAGGGCCGGATCAGAGTGGATGCCGCCATCACGCGTCTCGTCGACGCCGAGGCCGTGCTGCTCGAGTCGCTCTCGCGCGCCGACCGCGACCGGCTGGCCGCGCTGCTGCGCAAGCTCAGCCTGGGCTTCGACACCGCCGGCGCCTGATCCGAGCAGCCATCACCTGCGCACGCGCGTCGTCCTCAGCCGTCGAGCACGGTCTCCAGGTCGGAGAGCGAGGCGATCCGCACGACATCGAGGTCGGGCGACAGCGCCTGATGGCCGCCCTCGAAGTGGACGAAGCGCGTTCCGAGCTCGAGGGCGATCTCGTGGTCGTGGCTCGTGTCGCCGATGAGCAGCACGTCGCCGGAGTCCTGGCCCGTCGCCCGCAGCCACGACGCGATGACGTCGCGCTTCGACGCGCGGTGCGGGTCGGTGATGCTGAGGATCGCGTCGAACGCGGGCGCGAGCCCATGGGGCCGAAGCTGCTCCTCCAGCAGGGGCGCCTGCGTCGCCGACGCGAGCACCTGGGAGACACCGCGCGACCGCAGCGTGTCGATCGTCTCTCGCGCCCGGGTGCAGCGGCACGTCCGATCCGTCGGCTTCGAGCAGTCGGAGGTACCGGTCGACGGCCGCGCGGTACTCCCCCGGACCTATGCCGGCATCGCGATAGAACCGCTCCAGCGGAAACCGGAACAGCGCGCGATAGGCGCCGGTGTCCACGATCCCGGGACGACCGAAGTCGGCCAGCATCCGGTTCATCACCCGCAGACATCGTGCGACGTCGTCGAGCAGCGTGCCGTTCCAGTCCCAGCACACCGCACGCACCGTCATCGCGCCAGCATAGGGCGGGTCACCGACGCTGCTCGCGACGGAGGAAGTTCGCCAAGGCGTGATCCCGGAGCGACACATCGGCGGCCAGCTCGGCTGCGGCCGCGACCTGGAGCGGGAGGCTCCTTCTGATCGCGGCTGCACGCAGCAGGCGCTCGCGCGAGAAGTCGTGGGACAGCTCTTCGACCGCATAGAAGCCCAGCAGCGGCGCGAGATCGGTCCCGGGCTCCGCCGGTCCCGCATTGTCGGGATCGATGAGGGCCGCCCCCGCCGCACCGAGCAGGACGTTATGCGGGCCGAAGTCGCCGTGCGCGACGACCGACCGATGAGGTCCTCCGTCGATGACGGCGCCCACGGCCGCGCTCGCCGCACGCCGCGACTCGGGCGCCCATGCCGATGTCAGTTCGCCAACGATCGTCGGCCACGCCTCGCCGCCGCACCAGGCGCGCACCGCGGGACACGGAGGTCCAGGCAGGTCGAGCCCCGCGAGCTCTTCCAGGATGGGCAGCAGGATCTCGCGATCGTGCTGCCACTCCCCCCTGCTCCATGGGCTCGCCGAGCATGAGCGTGCAGCCGAACGCTGACCAGTCGGCTGCGTGGACCGGCGCGGTCTCCGCGCGCGGAGCGGCGATCGAGAGCGGCAGTTGCGAGAACCACCGCATCGCGTCGTGCTCGCGTGCGACCGCCGAACGGTGGTCGCCGCCGACACGAACTCTGAGCACGAAGGAGTCCCCGCACAGCGCGACGAAGTGGAAGGCTCCGTGCAGCCATCGGGCGCGTTCGAGGTCTGCCTCGGGGAACGAGGCCGAGAGCTCAGCACGCACACGCTGGGGCAGCCCGTCGAGCGTCCGCCCCACCTCAGCCGATCTGCTCGGTGAGCTCGAACCAGCGCTCCTCGACCTGGTCGCGCTCCTTCTCGAGGTCGGTGATGCGCGACATCTCCACCCCGAGCCCGACGTAGTCGGACTGGTCGTGGTCGGCCAGCGCGGTGCGAGCAGCGTCGATCTGCGCCTCGAGCTTCTCCAGACGGCGCTCGAGGGCCGAGACCTCCTTCTGCGCGGCGCGTAGCTCGGCCCCCGACAGCGAGGGGGAGGTGGATGCCGGGGCCGCAGCATCCACGGGCCTCTCCGCCTTGTCGGCGAGCGACCGCGCCCGCAGGCGCAGGTACTCGTCGACTCCGCCCGGCAGATGGCGCAGGTGGCCGTCGAGGATCGCGTACTGCTGGTCGGTGACGCGCTCGATGAAGTACCGGTCGTGCGAGACGACCAGCAGCGTGCCCGGCCAGGAGTCGAGCAGGTCCTCGATGGCGGCCAGCATGTCGGTGTCGAGGTCGTTCGTCGGCTCGTCCAGGATCAGCACGTTGGGCTGCTCTAGCAGGATGAGCAGCAGCTGCAGGCGGCGCTTCTGGCCGCCCGAGAGGTCCTTGACGGGGGTGGACAGCTGGGCGCTCTGGAACCCCATGCTCTCCAGGAGCTGTCCCGGCGTGAGCTCCTGCGCCTTCGAGCCGCTGCCGAACGTGTAGGTCGTGCGCAGCCGCGAGATGACGACGCGCACGGGATCGTCGAGGTGCTCCTCGAGCTCGTCGAGGCGCTGCGTGAGCGTGGCGACCTTGACCGTCTTGCCGCGCTTGACGCGCCCCGCGGTGGGCTCGACGTCGCCGGCGATCAGACCGAGGAGGGTCGACTTGCCGGCGCCGTTCACGCCCAGGATGCCGGTGCGCTCCCCCGGGGCGATGCGCCACTCGACCGGATGCAGCACCTCGCGGCCGTCGTATGAGACCGCGGCGTCGAGCAGGTCCACGACGTCCTTGCCGAGCCGCGAGACGGCGAGCGAACGGAGCTCCGTCGCATCCCGGATCTCGGGCACGTCGGCGATCAGCACGTTCGCGGCATCGATGCGGAACTTCGGCTTCGACGTGCGCGCGGGCGCCCCGCGACGCAGCCACGCGAGCTCTTTGCGGGCGAGGTTCTGCCGGCGCTGCTCGATGACGGCCGCCTGCCGGTCGCGCTCGACGCGCTGCAGGATGTAGGCCGCGTAGCCGCCCTCGAAGGGCTCGACGATGCGGTCGTGCACCTCCCAGGTGGTGTTGCACACCTCGTCGAGGAACCACCGGTCGTGCGTGACGACGAGCAGCCCGCCCTGGTTGGCCGGCCACCGGCGCTTGATGTGGTCGGCGAGCCACGCGATCGCCTCGACGTCGAGGTGGTTGGTGGGCTCGTCGAGGAAGATCACGTCGTGGTCGCCGACGAGGAGCGCCGCGAGCGAGACCCGGCGACGCTGCCCGCCCGAGAGACCGGCGATCGGGCCGTCCCATGCCAGGTCGCCCAGCAGCCCCGCGATCACGTCGCGCGTGGGCGCGTCGCCCGCCCACTCGTGTTCGGGGCGGTCGCCGACCACCGCCTCGCGGACCGTGAGCGCATCGTCGAGGGTGTCGGACTGGTCGAGCACGCCCACGCGGACGCCGCCCCGCACCGTGACGCGGCCGCTGTCGGGCGCGAGGCGTCCCGCGAGCATGGCGAGCAGGCTCGACTTGCCGTCGCCGTTGCGGCCGACGACGCCGATGCGATCGCCCTCGTCGATGCCGAGCGACACCCGGTCGAAGACGACCTTGGTCGGGAACTCCAGGTGCAGGGCCTCGGCCCCCAGAAGATGTGCCATGTCGCCCTCCAGGCTAGGCGACGGCGGCGCACGCCCGGTCCCGATTTGGATCGGCATACCCCCTAGGGTATGGTCGATGCTCGGCAACAGATACCCCAGGGGGTACCGAGAGGAGAGTCATGAGGATCGTGATCGTGGGCGGGGTCGCCGCCGGCATGAGCGCGGCGGCGAGGGCGCGACGGCACGACGAGACTGCTGAGATCGTCGTCCTCGAGCGCGGCCCCGAGGTGTCGTTCGCGAACTGCGGGCTGCCGTACCACGTGAGCGGCGAGATCGCCGATGCCGCATCCCTCCTCCTCCACACCCCCGCCTCGCTGCGCGCGGCCCTCAACCTCGACGTCCGCACGCACCACGAGGTGCTCGCCCTCGACACCGAGGCGCGGACGCTGACGGTCCAGACGCCGACCGGTCTCGACACGCTCGAGTACGACGCCCTGGTGCTGGCACCCGGCGCCGTCGCGGCGCGCCCGCCGATCGACGGCCTCGACTCGGCCCGCGTGCACACCCTCCGGACCGTCGCCGACGCGGTCGCCCTGCGCGAGCGGGTGACCGGCGGCGACCGCCGCGCCGTCGTGCTGGGCGCAGGGTTCATCGGGCTGGAGGCGGCCGAGGCGCTGCGTCACGCGGGCCTCGAGGTCGACCTCGTCGAGCGGGCCGACCACGTGCTGCCGCCGCTGGAGCGCGAGCTCGCATCCCTCGTGCGCGACGAGCTCACCGGGCTCGGCATCCGCGTCCACGACGGCGCTGCGGCCCTGCGGATCACCCCCGGCGCGGACGCCGACGTCGTCGAGCTCGATGACGGCGCGCGCTTCCCTGCCGACGTCATCGTGCTGTCGGTCGGGGTGACTCCCGACACCGGGTTCGCCCAGGCGGCCGGCATCCGCACGCTACGGGGTGCGATCGCCGTCGACGACCGCGGGCGGACGTCCGCGGCGGGCGTGTGGGCCGCCGGTGACGCCACCGTGCGCCCGACCGCCGTCACCGGCGTCAGCGCGCCGGTGGCGCTCGCAGGTCCCGCCAACCGCGCAGGACGACTCGTGGCCGACGACATCTTCGGCATCGCCGACGCCCGGCCCGTTCCCGCCTCGCTCGGCACCGCCGTCGTGCGCGTCGGCGCGCTGACGGCGGCGCTCACGGGGGCGAACCGCGACGCCCTCGACGCCGCGGGCATCGCATACCGCACCCTGCACCTGCACCCCAACCAGCACGCGGGCTACTTCCCGGGGGCGCTGCCGCTGCACCTCGTCGTTCACGTCGCGGCCGACGGGCGCCTGCTCGGCGCCCAGGCCGTCGGAACCGAGGGCGTCGACAAGCGCATCGACGTCCTGGCCACCGCCATGCGCGCGGGCCTGACGGCGGCCGACCTCATCGATCTCGATCTCGCGTATGCGCCGCCTTACGGTCAGGCCAAGGACGCCGTCAACCTCGTCGGAATGGTCGCCGAGAACGTCGCCGCCGGGCGCCTGCGGCTCTGGTACGCCGACCAGCTGGAGGAGGTACGCGCCGAGGCCCTCGTCCTCGACGTCCGCTCCGCGACGGAGTTCGCCGGCGGCGGCATCCCCGGCTCGCTCAACATCCCGCACAACGAGCTGCGCGATCGTCTCGACGAGGTGCGGGAGGCGGCCGACGGCCGGCCCGTGCGCGTGCTGTGCGCGGCCGGCGTGCGTTCGAACATCGCCCACCGCATCCTCGTCAACAACGGCTTCGACTCGGCGTCGCTCTCGGGCGGCATCCAGACGCTGCGCCATTGGTACGGTGCCGACGTCGACCGCATCCTCACACCCGAAGGAGCCCCCGCATGATGATCACCGGCACCCCCGAAGAGCAGGCCGCGACGCGCAAGCGCATCGTCAACCGGCTCAAGCGGGCGCACGGCCAGCTGGCCGGCGTCATCGCCGCGGTCGAGGCGGACGCCTCGTGCCGCGACGTCGTCACCCAGCTGGCGGCCGTCACGAGCGCGCTCGATCGCGCGGGGTTCGCGATCGTCTCGACCGCGATGCGCGACTGCGTCGCCGACCCCGAAGGCGCCGCGAACGCCGAAGGACTCACGACCGACGAGCTCGAGAAGCTCTTCCTGGCGCTGGCCTGACGCCGCGTCCGACACCCGAAAGGAAACACCATGTGCAGACAGGTCACGTGCTCCACGTGCGGCAAGGCGACGTGGGCGGGCTGCGGCCAGCACGTCGAAGAGGCCCTCGCGGGCGTACCGGCCTCGCAGCGCTGCTCCGGCCACGAGGCCGCGCCCACGCGCAGCGGCGGTCTCTTCGGCCTCTTCCAGCGCCGCTGAGAGCCCTCAGTACCAGATGCTGAGCCGCGGCGCCGTGTGCCACCCGAGCACGCGGCTCGCGGTCTCGACAGCCTCGGAGAAGGCGGATGCCGGAGCCCCGGCGTCCGCCTTCACGCGTCCCGCACGAGCGAGTGTCGCGAGCGACATGCCGCCGAGGTAGGTCGCCGACAGCTCGGCGATCCCGAGCGCGAGGACGACGGCATCCGTCGACTCGCCCTCGCCGAGTCGGCGAACGCGACCCGCGCCGGCGTCGTCGACCTCGAGCAGATAGCGGCCCGACGACAGGCCGAGCGCGTCGTCGACATCGACCACGAGACGGCCGGCCGCACCGAAGCGGCGCCTCTCGAGCGCCGCGGCGACATCGATGATCCGCACGTACTGGTGGTCGCGCACCGTGATCTTCGCCGCGCGCTGATCGGCGATCATCCACAGCAGGGGTTCGTCGAGCGACAGGTTGTCGGCGTGCACCTCGGCGACGAGGTCGAGTTCGAGCAGGAACCGCCACAGCGCGGCGTAGGCGTCATCGGTCTCGGCCACGAGGTAGTGCACGCTGACGGTGCCCTTCGTGAAGTCGGACTCGTTCTCGCGGACCGCGTAGACGGCGGCGCCGCGGACCTCTCCGGAAGCGTCGGCGTACTGGATCGCGCGCTTCTCGCCCGCGCGCTCGGCGGTCGGGTTCGTGCCGGCGAACATGTCCCAGAAGCTCCCGGCGATGTCGATCTCTCCGGCCGTCGTGCGGCGGATGCGCTCGTGCAGCACCGGCATCAGCTCGCGCACGCGATCGCGCGGGATGAAGTCGACGCGCCCGTCCGGGCGAGGTCCGATCCACGCCGCGCGCTTCGTCTCGATCGTCCACCCCGCCGACGACGCGGCGGGCGCGAAGCCGTAGCGGCCGTACAGCGGGGACTCGCTCACCGTCAGCATCGCGACGGGGATGCCCGCGGCCTGGGTCGCCCGCAGCTCACCCTCCAGCATCGCGCGGGCCACCCCGCGGCGGCGGTGGGTCGGCGCGACCGTGACCGACGAGATGGCGCACGACGGGATCACCGCCCCACCCGGGACGGCGAGCTCGCCGATCCACGAGGCGATCGTGGCCACGGGTGCGTTGGCGACGGGCGCCTCCGGGTCGTAGACGCCGGTCACACGGCGGTAGCCGCTGCGCTCGCGCGACGCGGCGACCTGCTCTGGCGACCGCTCGGAGTCCTGGAACCCGCGCGCGGCGGACTGCAGCCAGCCGGGATAGTCGTCACCGTCGACGGCGACGCGCCGATAGTCGAGGCCGTTCGCAGCCAGCCGCTGCCGCGACTGCTCGTCGACCGGTCCGGCGCGGAATGCCGCGCGGTCGGACTCGTGCGCTCCGGCGGGAATGTTCTCGGGCGTGGTCATGCGTCTCCTCGGTATCGAACGGTGGGATGCCGCCCGCTCAGGCGGGCACCACCCGCGCGCCCGCGACGGGCCCGTGCACGTGCAGTGCCTCGTATCCCGCCGCAGACAGCGTGATCTGCAGCTCAAGCGCCGACTCGGGGTCGACGGTCAGGAACGCCAGTGTAGGACCGGACCCCGACACCATGCCCGCGAGGGCGCCGGACTCCTCGCCGAGCTCGAGCACGTCGCGGAGCTCGGGCCGCAACGACAGCGCGGCCAGCTGCAGGTCGTTGCGCATGTGCTCGGCGAGGGCGATCGGGTCGCCCGCGCGCAGCGCATGCAGCACGCCCGCCGCAACCTCGGGCACCGCGCCGGATGCCCCGATGTCGGGACGCGTGCGCAGCTCATCCAGATGCGTGTACACCTCGGGGGTCGACAGCCCGGCGTCGGACGGCACCACCACCCAGTCGAAGCGTCCCTTGGCCAGTGCCGGGCTCAGCTGGTCGCCCCGGCCGGTGCCGATGGCCGTCCCGCCCAGCAGGGCGAACGGCACGTCGGCGCCGAGCCTCGTCGCGAGCTTGTGCAGCTCGGCCATGCCGAGCTCGGCCCCCCACAGCGCATCGCACGCCACGAGGGCGGCGGCGGCATCCGCGGAACCACCCCCCATCCCACCGGCGACCGGGACGTGCTTCACGACGTCGAGGTGCACGCCGCCGCTGTGGCCGATGCGCTGGGCGACCAGGCGCGCGGCCCGCACAGCGAGGTTGCGGTCGTCGGCGGGCACGCCCGACACGTCCACCGTGCCCGAGATCGCCACCGTGAACTCGTCGGACGGCGAGGCCCACACGTCCTCGAAGAGCGACACGGCCTGATACGCCGACGCGACATCGTGGTACCCGTCCTCCTGCACGCCGCCGACCTCGAAGAAGAGGTTGAGCTTGCCGGGCGCCCGCACCCGGACGCCGTCGGCGGCGAGGGCCTGGCTCACCGGTTCGCCGATTCCGCCCAGAGGTCCACGTCGATGCCGTCCGACAGGGCGTCGATCCGCTCCTGCTCCTCGGTCGTGAAGGCCGGGCCATCCAGCGCCTTGAGGTTCTCGTCGAGCTGGGCCGGGCGCGACGCGCCGATGAGCGCCGAGGCGACCACCGGGTCGCGCAGCACCCACTGGATCGCCATCTGCGCGAGCGACTGCCCGCGCTCCTTGGCGATCACGTCGAGTCCGCGCAGCGTTGCGAGCCCCTTCTCGCTGAGGGGGCCCTTCGGCAGCGAGCCGCGCTGCTGGGCGCGATCCGCGTCGCCGCCCGACAGGTACTTGTCGGTGAGCAGCCCCTGCGCGAGCGGAGTGAACGCGATCGCGCCCATGCCCTCCTGCTTCAGCACGCCCGTCAGGCCGTCCTCGACCCAGCGGTTGAGGATCGAGTATGCAGGCTGGTGGATGACGAGCGGGGTTCCGAGGGACCGGGCGACCGCTGCGGCCTCGGCGGTCCGCTCCGCGCTGTATGAGGAGATGCCGACGTAGAGCGCCTTGCCCTGGCGCACCAGGGTGTCGAGTGCGCCGACGGTCTCTTCGACGGGCACGTCGGGGTCGACGCGGTGGGAGTAGAAGACGTCGACGTAGTCGATGCTCATGCGCGTCAGCGACTGCTCGGCGCTCGCGAGCAGATACTTGCGCGAACCGCCGTTGCCGTACGGGCCGTGCCACATGTCGTAGCCGGCCTTCGACGAGATGATGAGCTCGTCGCGGTACGGTGCGAAGTCCTCGCGCATCATGCGGCCGAAGTTGGTCTCGGCGGTGCCGTACGGCGGGCCGTAGTTGTTCGCCAGATCGAAGTGCGTGATGCCGCGGTCGAATGCGTGGCGCAGCAGCGCGCGCTGGTTGTCGAACGGGATGTTGTCACCGAAGTTCCACCACAGCCCCAGCGAGACGGGCGGCAGGGTGAGGCCGGAGGTGCCGACCCGGCGGTAGTCGGAGCCGACGTAACGGTCGTCGGCGGCGGTGTACGGGCGGTGGAGGTCTCCGCCGCGGGACAGATAGCGGTCGTCTTCGGTCACCGGTCCAGGCTATCGGCGTCGGCCGCGGAGCGCAGGAGCACCCCTCGTGGCAGCCGTCCCCTTCCGGGGCACAGAGACACCCCACTTGTCAAGGGTCTCTCCGTGAAATCTCGTCGCAACGCAGTCTCCGTATCGTGACGGATGCGACGAGTCACGCCACCCGCGCGCAGTCGCCGAGATCGAGGAGGAACGCATGACACTTCTGTCTGCGCTGTCGCACACCGCCGAACCCACGAGCGTGCTCCTCGACCGCGGCGATATCGTGGTCGACCGCGGGATCCTGCACATCGTCCACGACGACATCGCGCCGCTGGAGGCGCGGGAGGCCGACCTGCTCCTGATCGCCGACACCCTCGAAGCCGCCGGCGTCGACGTGATGCTGATCCGGCACGACCGCTCCACTCCGGCGCTCGTCGTCGACGTCCGCCAGCAGCAGCCGGCGCTGACCGCCCTCGCGGCCGTGTGCACGCGTGACCCGCTCTACCTCAAGGCGAAGGGCCGCGCACCGGTCCTCGTCTGCGACGCCGAGCCGCTCGGCGCGGGCCCCTCGTGGGTGCGCCTGTACCGCCCGCGCGTGACGAGCTCGGGATCCCTCCGCTACGGACCCTCGCTGGGGGTCCACCTGGAGTTCTGGCGCTTCGGAGCGAAGACCGTCCGCGCACCGCGGGACAACGACTTCACCCGCCGCGAGACCCCCGTCGAAGACCTCTCCTTCACGTCCGTCGAGCGCTACGGGCGCTCCTGGCGCACCATCGCCGGCATGTTCGATCCGCACCCGCTGGAGTTCACCGAGGATGTCGACATCGTCTTCTCGTGGGTGGACGGATCGTCGAACGACTTCCGTCGTCAGCGCGCCGCGCAGCTGTCGGAGTACGTCGTGGGCGAAGGCGACGACGGCCCGGCGCGATATCGTCACGTCGACGAGCTGCGCTACGCGCTGCGCAGCGTGCACATGCACGCCCCCTGGGTGCGCCGCATCTTCATCGCCACCGATTCCCCTGCGCCGGCCTGGCTCCTGGAGCACCCGAAGGTCACGATCGTGCGCAGCGAGGAGTTCTTCGCCGACCCCTCCGTGCTGCCCACGCACAATTCGCACGCCGTGGAGGCGCAGCTGCACCGCATCCCCGGCCTCGCAGAGCACTTCCTCTACTCGAACGACGACATGTTCTTCGGACGTGCCGTCGAGCCGGAGATGTTCTTCACGCCCGGCGGGGTGACGAAGTTCGTCGAGTGCGAGGTGCGGATCGGCGCCGGAGATCCGGCGCTCCACCGCAGCGGGCACGACAACGGCCTGCGGGTGAACCGCGCCCTGCTGCGCGAGAGGTTCGGGCGGACCATCGTGCGCGACCTCGAGCACTGCGCGACGCCGCTGCGCAAGAGCGTCATGACAGAACTCGAAGAGGCGTTCCCCGAGGACTTCGCCCGGACCGCGGCATCCCGGTTCCGCTCCGCCACCGACATCTCGGTGACCAACAGCCTCTATCACTATTACGCGCTGCTGACCGGGCGCGCGATCGCGACGCGGGTGCCCCGCGTGCGCTACGCGCAGACCACGATGGCCGCCGGCGTGCGCCGCATGGAGCGTCTCGCCGAGCGCTGCGACGCCGACATGTTCTGCCTCAACGACGGCGGAGAGTCGGAGGTGCCGGAGGAGATCCGGGTGCGTGCGATCCGCAGCGCCCTGGAGCGCATGTTCCCGGTCCGCGCGCCCTGGGAGCGCGACGACCTCAGCGCAGCACGGGAATCGGCGCGGTCGGCTCATCCCTCCGTGCGGCACTGAGCGGCAGCACTCCGGCCGCCTCCAGACGCAGCTGCGCCTCGGCGGGGTCGATGTACTCCAGCGGGCGGGGCGCGTCGACGGGGACGATCGAGTGCACCACGGTGTCGTCGTACACGTGGACGAGGTTGAACGCCTGCGCGCCGTCCTGCGGACGCGTGCCGCCGACGGGCACGGTGAGGTCCTGCGCGTAGCAGGTCGACGACGCGACCGATACCGGGATGCCGGCGAACGTCGCGAAGGTCGAGTAGTGCAGGTGCCCGGCGATGATCGCCCGGACGTCCGTGCCGCGCACGACCTCGGCGAGCCGCCGCTGCTCGCGGAGCTCGACGCTGGCAGCCAGCGGCAGCACGGCGGGGACGGGAGGGTGATGCATGGCGAGGATGGTCCCGAGCGGCGCCGGGGTCGCCAGCACCTCGGCGAGCCACGTGAGTTGCTCGTCGCTCAAAGCCCCGTAGTGGTGCCCCGGGACCGAGGTGTCGAGGGTGACGATCCGCAGGCCGTCGAGCTCGTCCACGCGGTCCACCGGACGGAGCGGGTCCACCGCATCGCCGGCGTCGCCTCCGTACAGGCCCGTCCGGAACGCGGCGCGGTCGTCGTGATTGCCCATGACCCACAGCACGCGGGCGCCGATGCGGGCGGCGACGGGCTCGACGAGGGCGCGCAGGTCGGCATACGCCCCCGGCTCGCCGAGGTCGGCGAGGTCGCCCGTGAAGACGACGGCGTCGGGCCGGACGCCGCTCGTCTCGATCGCCGTCAGCGCGCGGGCCAACGTCTCTGCGCCGTCGACGGTGCCGAACAGGCGCGGCGTGTGCAGGGCGCGCAGATGGGTGTCGCTGAGATGGAGCAGCACGCGTTCGGGAGCAGGGTGCTCGGCGGTGCGCTGGTCGGGTCGCATGGAATCACTCCGGTCCGCCGCGAGGCGAGCTGCCCGTGGAACGGTACGGCGGACGCACAAATGTTACCGGCATGTTTCGGAGTGTCCGCTGAACACACGGTGAATGCGCGCGGACCGGTGTGTCGACCCGCGAGCGTCAGACGGCCTGCGCGATCCGCACGTAGTCGTCGACGGTGAGCTCCTCACCGCGTGCGGTCGGTGCGACGCCGGCGCGTTCGAGGACGGCGGATGCCTCGGCCGCCGTGCCGCCGAGCACGCCCGCGAGCGCCTGCCGCAGCATCTTGCGCCGCTGCTGGAACGCGGCGTCGACGATGCGGAAGGTCTGGACGCGCAGAGCCTCGTCGCCGCGAGGCTCGGCATCGCGGCGGAACCCGACGAGCACGCTGTCGACGTTCGGCACGGGCCAGAACACCTGACGCGACACCGTGCCGGCCAGGCGCCACGGGCCGTACCAGGCTGCCTTGACGCTCGGCGCCCCGTAGATCTTCGACCGCGGCGCGGCGGCGAGCCGCTCGCCGACCTCGGCCTGCACCATCACGACGCCGCGCTCCAGCCTGGGGAACGTCTCGAGGAAGTGCAGGAGTACGGGCACGCTGACGTTGTACGGCAGGTTGGCCACGAGCACCGCGGGGTCGCCCGGCAGTTCAGTCACGCGCAGCGCATCGGCGTCCACGACCGTCAGCGCACCGTCGACCACCCCGTGAGCGGCCGCGGTCTCGGGCAGTCTCTCGGCGAGACGGTGGTCGATCTCGACGGCCGTGACGGACGCGCCCGCCTCGAGGATCGCGAGCGTCAGCGACCCGAGTCCCGGTCCGACCTCGACCACCCGGTCACCCGGCTGCACCTCGGCGGCGTGCACGATCTTGCGCACGGTGTTGGCGTCGACGACGAAGTTCTGCCCGAGCTTCTTGGTCGGGGTGACGTCGAGGTCGGCGGCGAGCGCGCGGATCTCGGCCGCGCCGAGCAGGGTGACGGGCATGCCTCCACAGTACCGACGGGATGCCGGGGGCCGCGGC
>NZ_JBQCIP010000197.1:0-31296 GCF_051953575.1 Microbacterium sp. | reverse complement strand
CACGTCGTCGCGCAGATCGATGACGAGCGTCGTCGGGTCGGCCCACTCCACGTCGGTGGCGAGGTTGGGCTCGATTCCGAAGGACGGATCGGTGAGAAGCAGGGTCTCGCACATGTTGGCGACGACGAGAAGCGCCGAGTCGGTCGCTGCCTTGCTCGGGTCGATCGACGTCGGTTCACCCGTGTGGATCCCCCACGTGACGTGGTCGACCGCCTTGGTGCCGGCTGGGGTGGTCTCCACGAGATCTGTGGGATCGAACGTCGACTTCGGTTGCGGTTCGCCGCCTCCGCCGGCGCAGCCGGCGAGGATGAGGCCGGCAGCGACGGCAGCCGCGCCGATCGCGAGGATCCTGGTCCTTCTCATGGGTGTCGCTCTCTTTCCTCTACGCTGTGATGCCGTCGCGGACTGTCGGCCGGGTGACGGCGATCGGGATGGAGCAAGGGTCCGTCGCGGGCTGACGGTCACCTCCCCGTCCTCGGCGTCTTCGCCTTGACCCGACCGATGCTAGGGAAAAGGCCCGCGCCGCAGTGACAATGTTCCGTCCTGCGGTACGGTCGCGAGGCACTCCCAGTGCAGTTTGCATCCAGGGTTGAACGGCGGCGCGCAGGACGGGCGCGCCTCGGCACGGGCGTTTTCGGCGATCGTCAGTGTGCATTCACACGGCCCGCACAGGACCGCACGCACGGCGTGCTCGTCCGTCGGCCATTGCTCGGCCGGATGGTTGACGGATTCCGCGTGACAGAGGTGGCAGAGGTAAGACGCGCCGCAGCGGGCTACTTGATCGCGATGACGTCCAAGGCTGCGGAGTAATGGATGCACGCGATGATCCGGGAACGCGACTCCCTCGGCATGATGATGAACCGGTCCACGCGGGTCGCGGAACTCGTCGACGCCTGGCTGGCCGATTACGCAGAGCGGGCGAAGTCGAAGACGCTGACCAACTACCGCTCCGAAGTGCGCACCAAGCTCCTCCCCTCGCTCGGCCGCAGGGTCGTGTCTGAACTGACCCCGGCGGATGTGCGGCGGATGCATGCCGCGATCCGCGCGTCGGAGGCCGGGTACTCCAGCGTCGCCAGCGCCCACCGCACCCTGGTCACCATGCTCGAGTACGCGAAGTCGGAGCGTGTCATCAGCGGCGAGAACGTCGCGATGCTCGCCCCGCCCCGACGCGGCCGGGTCGGCAACGCCAAGGACTCGTTCACCCACGAACAGGCCAAGGCACTGCTACGGGCGGAGGATGCCCAGGTCACGCTCGGGCTGCTCACCGCTTGCTTCGACGACGTAGAAGGGGTTGGTGGCGATACCGGCCCCGGTCCCGGCGAGGGACCGGCCTGCACGCCCCGTGCTGGTCCCGCCACCGAGAGCGCGCGGGGCTCTCACCGCAATACGATACGATGCGTACAGCATAGTGGTGGGAGCTCGGGATGAACCGCGAAGTGCATGACCGTGACGCCGTGATCGTGGCCTACCGTCGAACGCCGTTCGGCCGGGCGCGCAAGGGGTCTCTCGCATCCGAGCGACCCGAGGACCTTGCCCTGACCGCCGTCAGGGCGGCGCTCGCAGCTGTCCCCGAACTCGATCCCCACGGCCTGGACGACTTCTATCTGGGCACAGCCGTGCCGGAGGGTGCGCAGGGTGACAACATCGCCCGCAGGGTCGCCGTCTACGCCGGCTACGACGCACTGCCGGGCGCGACGATCAACCGCTTCTGCGCGTCTTCGCTGCAGGCGCTGGCAACCGCGGCGCAGGCCATCCGCTCCGGCGACGGCGACGCGTTCCTCGTAGGCGGCGCGGAGTCCACGAGCAGCACTCCCCCCGTGCCGAAGGACATCTATCCCGGCGGCGAGCCGGCGGCCGAGCGGGTCGATGCGCTCCTCGCATCGGGCGCCCCGTGGCGAGATCCGCGCGAGTCCGCTCTCACGCCGGACGTCTACGTCGCCATGGGGAAGACCGCGGAGCTCGTCGCTCGCCAGACCGGCACGACACGCCGGGACCAGGACGAGTGGGCGCTGCGTTCACAGCGCCGCGCCCACGCCGCACTCCAATCGGACTTCTTCGCCGCCGAGATCGCACCGCACCTCCGCGCAGACGGAACCAGGGTCACCGCCGACGACGGCCCCCGACCCGATACGACACTCGACGTGCTGGCGTCGCTGAACCCCGCCTTCCTGCCGACGGGGACGGTGACGGCGGGCAACGCCAGCCCGCTCAACGACGGCGCGTCGGCGGCGGTGCTCACCAGCGGGCGACGCGCGCGGGAGCTCGGACTGGTGCCGCTCGCGCGCGTCCTCGGCGTGTCGGCGAGCGCGCTGTCACCCGAGATCATGGGCCTCGGCCCCGTCTCGGCCACCCGACGGCTGCTCACTCGATTGGGCCTGTCGATCGACGACGTGGATCTCGTCGAGCTCAACGAGGCGTTCGCCGCGCAGGTGGTCCCGGTGGTCCGCGAGCTGGGTCTGGACCCCGAACGCGTGAATGTGCACGGCGGCGCGATCGCCCTCGGCCATCCGTTCGGCGCGACGGGCGTGCGGCTGGCCGGAACGCTGATCAACGCGCTGCGAGAACGCGACGGGCACATCGGCCTGGCGACGCTGTGCGTCGGTGGCGGTCAGGGCATGGCTCTGGTCATCGAACGGCTCGCGTGACCATGGGCACGATCGATCCGTTCATTCGCGAGCTGACCTCTGACGAGCCGGTGCTCGACTGGTTCGGAATCACCATCCACGAGGCCCATGACGGCGTCGCCGTCGTCACGCTGACCGTGGACCCCCAGCAGGTGAACGGCAACCGGATGGCGCACGGCGGCGTCGTGTTCGCCGTGGCCGACCAGGCGTTCGCCATGGCCGCGAACACCGTCCTGCGCTACGCCGCCACCGCCGATGCGACGATCCAGTACCTGGCCCCGACCCGTGCCGGCGACCTGGTGACCGCGCGGGCGCGAACGACGTACCACGACGAGCGACGCGCGGTGATCGACGTCGAGGTCGTCGCCTCCGGCCGGGTCGTCGCGATGTACCGCGGCACCGCGCGGGCGACTCGACGAGAGTAGTCGCCCGCGCGGGCACGAGTCGTCAGGCGCTGACGCGACCTCGCACGAACTCGCTGTCGGGCAGATCGGTGACCGGCAGTCCCGACGCGATCAGCGCCTGGCGCGCCTGCCTCATCAGCCGATCGGGGATGCGGGGGGCCGGTGCCCGCAGTGCTCCGCCGTTGAACCCGGCGAGCCACTCCTGGTACTTCCACCCGGTGCGGTTGATCACGGTCGTTCCGACCGCCGAGCCGACGAGAATGGCCGTGTTCGCGGCGCGCGCGGGAGCGACCTGCCACCAGAGGCTCATCGCTTCCTCCCACCGGCCGTAGCGGGCGAGCTCGAAGGCGCGCGGGAAGTAGTCGCTCATCCAGTGGGTGTTGCTCGTCCCCGAGAACTGGAAGTCGAGGACGGACATCAGCGGGATCGTCTCGCCCTCGATGGGGCACGAGATCACGACCTCGTCGCGGAAGTGGTGGTACATCTCCATGATCCCCGGGATCCCCGGATTGCCCTGCTCGGCTTTGATGGCGACGATGTTCGGGATCTCATCGAGCACGGTCCGCACCCACGGCACGGGCATCCCGGCGTTGTCGATGCGCTCGAATCCCCACGCGGGCAGCCCGAAGAGCATGACGCCGAGATCGGTGGAATCGGCGAGCTGCTTGGTGTAGTCGAACACCTCGTCGAGCGACGTCGGCCAGAAGGCCGTCGGATACGACAGCAGCACGCTGTCGACGCCCTCCTTCTCGGCGAGCGCCAGTGCGTGGATGTTCTCCTCGAGCGTGTTGAACGCCGCATGGAAGAACAGCTGGAAGTCGGGGCCGCCCGCTTCGCGAGCGACCGCGGTCACCCGCGCGTTCTCTTCCGGGGTGATGTTGAGCTCGGTGACCAGCAGCGTGCCGGCATATCCGAGTTCCTTGAGCTTGAGGATGTCGTGGCGGATCGCGTTCTCGTTGATCCGCGAGAAGTCGGCGGAGTACGAGGGCATGGTGACAGCGATGCACCCCTTCCAATGCTCACGCGCCCAGTCGCGCGCCTGACTCTTGGTGTAGTCGACCATGTGTGTGTTCCTTCTCACTTGCGTGTGGTGACGATTCCGACCGGCAGCACCGTGCCGATGCCGCGCTCGCGCGCGAGATCGACGAGCGCTTCGGCGACGACGACGTCTTGAAGCCCCGAGCCGGTCGATTTGTAGATCCGGATGCCGCGCTCCGTGTCGACGGTCCGCTCTTGCAGCAGCACCGCATTGAGGGAGGCCGTCAGCGCGTCGACGTCGACGCCTGCCTCGCGCGCTGCGATGAGATCGCCGCTGCCGTTCACGACCTCGTCGACGGTGTCCGCGACGATCAGGTCGGCTCGGGCGAGCAGATCGGCGGGCAGTTCGCGTTGCCGGGGAGTGGTGGACCCGATCGAGACCACTGTGGCGTGGCCGGACACCCACTCCGCAGCGACCGTCGGCGTCTCGTTGCGCGAGCGGGCCGCGCACAGGATGAGGTCTGCGTCGCGGGCGGCCTCCTCGGCGGATTCCACCGGCTGCACCGGAACGCCGAGAGATTCCGCGAAACGCGCGGCGAACCGCTCCCGGTTCCCGGGCGTCGGGCTGTAGACCGCGACCGATGCGAACTGCGCCACGAGGGCCAAGGCTGCGGTGTGCGACTGGGCTTCGAATCCCGAGCCGATCACCCCGACACGGAGCGCACGCGGCGGCACGAGCACCTCGGTCGCCACCGCGCTCGTGGCCGCGGTTCTCAGGCCGGTCACGCGATTGCCGTCCACGAGCGCGACCAGATCCGCCGTCTCCTTGTCGAACAGCGAGATCAGATAGCTCACCCGCAAGCCGTCGGCGAAGGTGCCGTTGATCGACTTCGCCCCGAAGAGCCGCCCACTACCCGGCACCGACGGCATCACCCGCATCCACTCGCGCCCGGAATCGGCGAAGATCCGGCCGGGATTGCGGCCGTCATCGACGGGGGCACGGTACGCGGCGCGCACGGCGGCGATCGCCCGCGGCAGATCGGACAGCCGCTCCACGTCGGCGTCCGTCAAGAACATCGGCGGCGCCGCCGGCGTCTGGGGATCGTTGGTCACTCGTCGCACTCCCTCGTGGCCCATTGCGGCCTGCTGTACAAATCATACACGGTACGTTTCGTATCTAATAGGTGTACAGTGATGTCACCCCACACAGCGAGGAGTGTCCCATGGCGATCGCCACCGTCAATCCGACGAGCGGGAAGACCGAAGTCATCATGGACCCCCACACCCCGGCAGAGGTGAGCGCCCGGATCGCGGAGGCGAGCGCCGCCGCCGCCATCCTGCGGCGCACCACGTTCGCGCAGCGAGCGGAATGGATGCGGCGGGCGGCGGGCTTCCTCGACGAGCACGCGGAAGGGCTCGGCGAGCTCATCACCGTCGAGATGGGCAAGCCGATCACCCAGTCCCTCGCCGAGGTCGCGAAGTCGGCGAGGGCGATGCGCTTCTACGCGGAGAACGCGGAGAGGTTCCTCGCGGATGCTCCCCTCGACGATCCCACCACCGTCAACGCCGCGCGAGCCTGGACGCGGTATGAACCGCTGGGCGTGATCCTGGCCGTGATGCCGTGGAACTATCCCCTGTGGCAGGTCATCCGCTTCGCCGCACCCGCCCTGATGGCTGGGAACGCGGGGCTGCTCAAGCACGCCTCCAACGTGCCGCAGTGCGCGATGGCATTGGACTCGCTGTTCGAGAACGCCGGCTTCCCCGCAGGCTCGTTCCGGACGCTGCTGATCGGCGGGGGCGACGTCGCCGACGTGCTGGCCGATCCCCGTGTCGCAGCCGTCACTCTCACCGGATCGGAGCCGGCCGGCCGCTCCGTCGCCTCGATCGCCGGTCGGCATATCAAGAAGGCGGTGCTCGAACTCGGCGGATCGGACCCGTTCATCGTGCTGCGCTCGGCCGACGTCGCGGCAGCGGCGCAGACGGCGGTCCGGGCGCGGGTGAGCAACAACGGCCAGTCCTGCATCGCCGGCAAACGCTTCATCGTTCACACCGACGTCTACGACGACTTCGCACGGGAGTTCACCCGGCTGATGTCGGAGCTGGTCGTCGGCGACCCGCTGGACCGCGCGAGCGAGATCGGCCCGCTGGCGACCGAGGCAGGCCGCGCCGAGCTGGCCGAGCTCGTCGAAGACGCGCGCCAGAAGGGTGCCACGATCCTCACCGGCGGGTCTGCGCCCGATCTTCCCGGGTGGTTCTACTCCCCCACGGTCGTCGCAGACCTTCCCGACGACGCCCGCCTGATCCAAGAGGAGGCGTTCGGCCCCGTCGCTTCCCTGTACCGCGCCGCGGATGACGACGATGCGCTGCGCATCGCGAATCAGACCGGTTTCGGCCTGTCGAGCGCCGTGTGGACGACCGACCCCGACGAGGAGGAGCGCTTCGTCGCCGAACTCGACGCGGGGGCCGTCTTCATCAACGGCATGACGGTGTCGCACCAGGAGCTGCCGTTCGGCGGGATCAAGCGCTCCGGATACGGACGCGAGCTGGCCGCTGTGGGACAGCGTGAGTTCTGCAACCTGAAGACCGTCTGGAAGGCTTAGCCTGAGAAGTCGTCGGGGTCGACGTCGCCCCGCGCTCGCGAGAGGTGGGTGCATGTGGCCGCGCCGGCGGATTACAACCTGCTGAAGCCGCTGCGCGCGCTTCTGGAGGAGCGCAGCGTCACCCGCGCCGCCGCCCGAATGCACGTCTCGCAGCCGGTGATGTCGCACCACCTGTCCCGCCTGCGCGCGCACTACGGCGACGTGCTCCTCATCCGCCGGGGCAATCGCCACACCCTGACCCCGCTGGCCGAGCGCCTGCTCGCCGCCCTCCCCCAGGTGCTCGCAGAAGCCGATCAGCTGTTCCAGCTGCAGGGCCGCTTCGATCCCGTGACCAGCACCCGCACGTTCACCATCGCCGGCGTGGACTACGCTGTCGCGCGGATCGCCCCCGCGCTCAGCGCCATCACCGCCCGCGAGGCTCCGAACGTCCGCTTCGAGTTCCCGCCCGTCGACGCTCGGCTCGTGAACGGCTTCCCCGACTCGATGCGCACGATCGACGCGGTCATCCTCCCCCACGGCTATCTCGTCGATCAGCCCCATGTCGATCTACCGCTCGAGCGATGGGTCTGTCTCGTGGATGCCGCGGCGGGCGTCTCGGAGGAACCGACGGTCGATGAGCTGCTCACTCGACCCTGGGTGCAGAATCTCGCGGCGAGAGAGGACATGAACCCCGCGCGGCGGCAACTGCAGTTCCGCGGCATCGAGATCGCGGTGGCAGCGGTGACGCCGCACTTCTTCGTGATCCCCTCGCTCATCCTCGGGACGGACCGGGTGGCAGCAGTACCCGAAGGCCTCGCCGCCATGGCGATCACGATGCACCCGCGCTTGCGCGCGTTCAGCCCGCCGCTCGATCTGGCCCCCGTGCACGACGCGTTCTGGTGGCTTCCCGACCGCGAGCACGATGTCGAGCACGTGTGGTTCCGCCGCCTTCTTCGCCGGGTGGCGGAATCCGTCATCTGATTTTCGGATGACGGTTATGAGCCGTTGGTCGTTACGCGATCACGGATGTCGTTGCATAGTGGGTCTGCAGGCACACGTATCCAGGAACCGATACGATCCGTACTGAACACGAAGGAGTGTTTTCCGTGACTTTCGATGTCGATGTGGTGGTGGTCGGAGGCGGGCCGGTCGGATCGACGGCGCTTGCGCTGTGCGGCCGAGCGGGGCTCAGCGCCGTCGCGTTCGAGAAGGACGTCGACCTGTGGCCCACCGCCCGCGCCGTCCACTTCGACGGCGAGACGATGCGCACGCTGCAGAGCCTCGGCGTCGCCGCCCGATTCCAGCAGGTCACGATCCCCATGCGCGACGTCGCGATCCTGAACGAGGCAGAAGAGGTGCTCGTCCACGCTCCGACCGACCGGATCGGCGAGCAGGGCTGGAACGACCACATCAGCTTCCACCAGCCCGACGTCGAGCAGCTCCTCCGCGAAGTCGTCGCCGACACGCCCGGTGTCGCGCTGCGCTGCGGCGAGACGGTAACCGACGTCGCCGACACCGACGACGGCGTCGTGGTCACCTCGATGGATGCAGGCGGCGCGCTGCGCATGACGCGCGCCCGCTGGGCGATCGTCGCGGACGGCGCCCGGTCGGGGATCCGCCATCGATTGGGCATCGAGAGCGACAAGTACGGCGAGGACGCCCAGTGGCTGGTTGTCGACGGCCAGCTGGTGGACGCACCCGGCTACGAGGCCGACATGATCCAGTTCGGCCGTTACACGCGCCCCGCCCTGTGGCTGCGGCTGCCCGGCGACCGCGTCCGCATGGAGTTCATGCTGATGCCCGACGACGACCCCGCCGAGATCGTCACGCCCGCCGCGGTCGAGCGCATCAGCCGGGGCGCCCTGCCGGCCGACAAGTTCACTCCCGACCGGCAAGCCATCTACACGTTCCGCGGGCGCATCGCACGCGAGTGGCGGCGCGGCAACATCTTCCTCGCAGGCGACGCCGCCCACCAGGCGCCTCCCCTCTTCGGTCAGGGCCTGTGCGCCGGCATCCGCGATGCAGCCAATCTGGTCTGGAAGCTCGATCTGGTCGCGCGCGGCGCAGCGGACGAGAGCCTGCTCGACACCTACGAGAGCGAACGCAAGCCGCACGCCACCTTCTGGGTCGAGACTGCTGCGAACCAGGCCGTCATCATCCAGACGACCGATCCCGAGGTCGCTCGCGGTCGCGACGAGTACATCCGTGCCCACCCGGGCTCGTCGGCGGTTCCCGAGCCGCCGGCGCTCGGGCCAGGCCTTCACGCCGGCGAGCACGGCGGGGGCGGAAAGCTCGGACCCCAGCCGATCCTCGCAGACGGCATCCGGCTGGACGACATGGTCGGATCGCACTTCCTCGTCGCCACGGAGCGCGCGCTCTTCGACGATCTCTCGCCGGCACTGCGCGCGGCTCTGGAGGACGACGCCGAGACCGTGACCCTGCTGGATCCGGCCAAGGTGTCGGACCTGCTCGCGACGCTAGGCGCCCGCGCCGCCGTCCTGCGCCCCGACCACTACACCCTCGGCACCGCCGGGACCGCACCGGAGCTCGAGCGGCTCCTGCTGATGATCCCCTCGCTCGCCGGCGCCGCAGATCTCACCGCTGAATCGCGTTAGGAGCACATCATGTCGTTCAGCCCCATCACCCACATCCGCCACTTCGACATCGCCGTCCCCGACTTCGAGAAGCAGATCGAGTTCTACAAGAACCACTGGGGACTGACTGTGCAGCACGACGACGGCGACGTCGTCTACTTCGCTGCGGAAGGCTCGCCCGAGCAGTACATCACCCGCGTGCGCCGCGCCACCGACAAGCGCCTCGACCTGCTCGCCTTCGGCGCCGCCGACCGTGAAGCGGTGGACGGCCTCGCCGGGGCCCTGGCCACGGCCGGCGTGAAGCTGGTCTTCGAGCCGACCGATCTGCAGACCCTCGGCGGCGGGTACGGGTTCCGCTTTTTCGATCTGGAGGGCCGCACGGTCGAGGTGTCCACCGATGTCGAGGTTCGCCGGCACCGCAAGATCGAGAAGCGCGAGGCGATCCCGGTGCGCCTGTCCCACGTCGTGCTGAACTCGAATCGACCCGAAGAGATGCGCGCCTGGTACGAGAGGCACCTCGGATTCCGCCTCTCCGACACGCTCAACCACCCGCACGTCGGCGACCTCTTCTACTTCATGCGCTGCAGCTCCCAGCACCACTCGATGGCCATCGCCCGCGGTCCGCACGCGTCGCTGCAGCACGCCTCGTTCGAGATGCGCGGCATCGACGAGTACATGTACGGTAGCGGCCGCATGATCCGTGCCGGCTACCGGAAGATCTGGGGACCCGGCCGTCACCGCGCCGGCGACAACACGTTCACGTACTTCATCGACCCCAACGGCAACACGATGGAGCTGACGACCGAGCTCGAAGAGCTGGACGAGGACTCGTGGCACCCGCACATCTACGACGTGCAGCAGCCCGAGACGTCCGACCAGTGGGGAACCGGTGGCGACATGGACGAGTTCATCACCAAGGAGATGTTCAACGACTCCGATGACCGTCACCTCTTCGTCGCCCCGCCGCTGTGAGCCGCGAGCGATGACCTCCTTCGCGATCGCCTCGCTCCAGCTCGACGGGGAGGTCATCCCCAGCGTCGTCCACGACGAGCGCGTGTTCGACATTCGTGCCGCTCTCCCCGCCGTCGCGCGCACCGCCGACCTGTTCCCCGACTGGGACCGCAATCTCGACGTGCTGACCGCGCACCTCGAGCGCGGCGCCGACCCCGTCGGCGACGCCGAGGCGCTCCTCGCCGATCGCGCAGGACGGATGCTGCCGCCCGTGCAGCCGGTAGGTCCGGTGCTCGCCGCGGGCGCGAACTATCGCGAGCACATCATCCAGATGAGCGTCGCCCATGGCCTCGGCTCCGACGGCGCTTCGCCGGAGACGCTGCGCGCCGACGCCGCCGCTGAGATCGACGAGCGCGTGCGCCGCGGCGACCCGTACATCTGGACCGGTCTGCCGTCGGCGGTATCGGGCGCCCGCGACGACGTGGTGCTTCCCGACGTCGGACGCGACGTGGACTGGGAGCTCGAGCTCGGCGTCTACATCGGTCGCGCTGCGCACCTCGTGGCCGCCGATGACGCGCTGCGGCACGTCGCCGGGTACACGATCGTGAACGACCTCACCGTGCGCTCGCTGGTGCCTCGCGACGACATGGCCAAGATCGGCACCGACTGGTTCCGCGCGAAGAACCAGCCGGGCTTCTTCCCGACCGGGCCCTGGCTGGTGCCGGCCCGCTTCGTGCCCGACCCCGGCGTGCTCACGATGCGACTCCGGCTCAACGGGCAGGTCATGCAGGACGCCACGAGTGCAGACCTTGCGTTCGACATCCCTGCGCTGCTCAGCTACGCGTCTTCGATGGCCGTGCTGCAGCCGGGTGACCTTCTCATCACCGGCTCGCCCGCGGGCAACGGCTCCCACTGGGGACGCTTCCTCGCCGACGGCGACGTGATGGAGGCCGAGATCGCGGGCCTGGGCACGCAGCGCAACGCGGTGCGCGGCCCCAGCGGCCGGCTGCCGCCCTGGCAGGCGAGTCGATGACGCTCAGGCAGAGCCAGTTCGTTCCCCCGGTCCCCCTCATCGTCGCCGAGGCGTACGGTCTGCTCGACCACGTGGCGCTGAGCACGCGGCGCACGAGCGGCAGCCCGCAACAGCTCGCCGAGTTGCTCGCAGGCGAGATCGACCTCGCAGTGACCGCCATCGACAATCTGTTCGCCTGGGTTCCGGCGGGAGCCGACGTGCAGCTCGTGGCGCAGATCGAGAGCACCACGCCGCTCAGCGTCTTCGGGATCGGCGATGCGACGACGCTGGCGGAGCTGACGGGCCGGCGCTTCGCGGTGGATGCCGCCGCCAACGGATTCGCGCTGGCGGCCCGCTGGCTGCTCGAGCAGGCGGGCGTTCACGACGTGCGATTCCTCGAGGTCGGCGGGGTGAAGGAGCGTCTGGAGGCCCTGCTCGAAGGTCGCGCCGATGCCACTCTGCTCGGACCGCCGTTCGACGCGATGGCGGTCGACAACGAGGCGATGCTGCTCGGCAGCGTGCCCGAGATGATCCCGGGGTACCCCGGGCAGGGGCTCGTGGCACGCGCCGACGCGATCGGGTCGGGGGAACTGGCGGCGTACCTCGAGCTGCTGCAGGTCGCCACGAGGATCGCGAACCGGCTCGAGGTCGCCGAGGGCATCGAGTTGCTGGTCGCCGCCGGGTTCGGCAAGGCTGCCGGCTCGGCGTGGGCGACCCGCCCGCGCTCGTTACGCGTGCCCGCTTCCGGCCTCGAGGTGCTCACGAGCGTGCGGTCGGACCTCGACCTGCTCCCTGCCGCGGTCGATCTGGCCGACCTCTGCGCCCCCGACTGCCTGGTGAGGTGATCCCGCGTGTCCACCCCGGCACGCGAACCTCGATCCGATACGGGTCGTAGCGTACGCTTAGACCATCTCGCGTCCGACGAAGGGACAGCCGTGATGACGACCGCCGGCATCGCCGACACTCTCGGAGCTCCCCTCAGGGTCAACTCGGTCACGATCAAGAACCGCATCGTCCTCGGCCCCATGGCTGTGCTGCGGCCGACCGCCGACGGGCGCGCCAGCGACCAGTCGATCGCCTTCCTCGAGCGCCGGGCGCGGGGCGGGGTGGGACTGGTGATCGTGGGCGGCGCGGTCTCGAGCGCACGAGGCTGGAACGAATCGCCGTTCACGCCGAACCTCCGGTTCGACGGCGACGAGTACATTCCCGACCTCGCCCGCCTGGTCGATGCGGTGCACGGGGCCGGCGCGAAGGTCTTCGCGCAGATCTTCCCGAGCTTCGGCCGCATGGGGGTTCCCCGGGGCGGCGCACGACTCATCGCCGCGAGCCCGAAGCCCGTCGTGCTCGGGGCGCAGGGGCTCCCCGACCACGTCTACGTCCCCGGCGGCAGGATCACGCCCGTGCCGGACGAGGCCACGGCGGCCGACATCGCGCAGATCCAGGCCGACACCGTCGCCGCCTCGCTGCGGGCGAGGGCGGCCGGATTCGACGGCATCGAGATCGGCGCTCACATGTGCTATTTCTACTCGTCGTTCCTCTCGCCACTGGCGAATCAGCGCACCGACGGGTACGGCGGCAGCGCTGAGAACCGGGCGCGCGCGCTGAGGGACGCCGTGGCCGCCACGCGCGTCGCCGTGGGTCCGCACTATCCGATCGGCATCCGCGTGAGCGTCAACGACCACATGCCGGGCGGTCAGGGACCCGAAGGCTTCGCCGAGGTCGTCGCGCACATCGTGCCGGCCGGGCTCGACTTCGTCTCGCTGAGCGAGGCCAACTACGAGTCGATGGCGGCGAACGTCCCTTCGAGATCGGGAACGATGCTCGATCACCACGAGCCGCAGATCTTCCGCGCCGCCCTGGGCGACATCCCGCTCTTCCTCTCCAGCACGCCCGATCCCCAGCAAGCCGCCGACGCGATCGCGGCCGGTCATGCCGACGCCACCATGCTGGCGCGGCAACTGCTCGCCGATCCGGATTACGCGAACAAGGTGGTCGGCGATCGCCTGTCCGAGATCGTCTGGTGCGACCACGGCAACTCCTGCCTACGGCGTCTCATGACGAACGTGCCCGTCGCCTGCCACAAGAACCGGGAGATGGGGAGGGAGGATCCGCACGCGGCGCGCGCGACCCTGCCCCAGAACGCGCTCATCTGGGCATCCGGCAACGCCCTGCTGATGAAGATCGCCGACACCGCCGCGCGGATGCTTCCCGCGCGCCCGACCCACTGAGGACACGCGATGACCCCCGCATTCAAGCTGGTCCTGCTCCTCCGCTCGAGCGGCACGCACGACACCGGCTCGTTCATCGACGCCTGGACGAGACTCGACCTCGAGAATCCCATCGACGCCCCCGGCCTCCTCGCTGCGGCCTTCAACGGGCCGGTGGCCGGTCGCGTCCCCATCTCGCACATCGGTGCGGCGCCGTTCGACGCCGCGCTCGAGACGTGGTGGGCACGCAAGAACGACGCCGCCGATTGGGTCGTCTCCCGCGCCTTCAGCGACGACTGGCTGCCCCGGCGGCTGGCGATCCTGGCGGCACGACCGACGGGAATCGGAGGAGCCCCGCAGGTCCTGTGGGAGAGCGACGCCCTCGTCCCGCCCGACGCCGTCAAGGTCTTCACGCTGCCGGTGTCGCGACGCCGCATGCGATTCGTCGAGTTCAGCTCCCACTGGACAGGACAGCACGCGCAGCTCGCCCTCGAGGGGCCGGGCACCCGTGAGCGTCTGCTCCGCCTCGAGGACACTCCCGCACCCCTGGGCGCGAGCACCCGCCTCCAGCACAGCCGCTACGACGGCGTCGGCGCTCTCACCTTCGCGTCGCTCGACGCGCTCGATGAGGAGTTCGCGACCGAGCACTACCGCGACAAGGTCGCCGACGACGAGCTCACGTTCACCGAGCCGGAGTTCTCGGCCGGCATCCTCACTCGGGAGATCTGCCGGATCTGACGTCCCGTGCGAAGCCCCGGTGTCGCGCGGTCGCCCGCGGCACGTCGGTACAGACGCGGCGACCGGAAGGGAAGATCATGGCCGGAAGGCTGGAGGGAAAGGTCGCCGTCATCACCGGCGCGGCGAGCGGGATCGGTCGTGCCACCGCCGACCTCTTCGTGGCGGAGGGGGCTCGTGTCATCGCCGCCGACATCGATGACGAGCGCGGCGCGGAGCTCGAGAGCGTGCACGGGGACCGACTCCGCTATCGGCATGTCGATGTCACGAGCGAAGCCGCCATCGCCGCAGCGGTCGACGCCGCGGCGGCGGAGTATGGGCGGCTCGACATCATGTTCAACAATGCAGGCGCCCCCGGTGACCCCGCGCCCGTGCTCGAGCTCACCGCCGAAGGATTCGATCGCACGCTCGCCCTGCTCGCGCGCTCGGCCCTGCTGGGGACGCGATTCGCGGCACAGCAGTTCCAGAAGCAGGAGTCGGCGGGCGCGATCATCAACACAGCGAGCTCGGCCGGGCTCCAGGGCGGGTGGAGCACTGCCGGCTACACCATCGGCAAGCACGCCGTGATCGGCGCGACGCGCCAGTCGGCCGCCGAACTCGGACCGCTGGGCATCCGGGTCAACGCGATCGCCCCCGGCATCATCCGCACGCCGATCATGGCGCGCAGCTTCGGGGTGCCCCTCGAGCGCGCCGAGGAGTTCGCGGAGTTCCTCAACGCCCGCCACGGGCGACTGCAGCCCATCGGGCGGCTTGGCCTCCCCAGCGACATCGCGGAGGCGGCGCTCTGGCTCGGGAGCGACGCCTCGACGTTCGTCACGGGGATCGTCCTGCCCGTCGACGGCGGCGCCACCTCGGTCTACGCAGGGGCAGCGACGACGGATGTGTTCGACGCCGTCCAGGCGTTCCTCTCGCAGTCCGAGGGTTGACGCACGGGGCCGGCCCACGAATATAATCGAAACGTATCGTTTCTTATGCGGCCTCGCCGCAGGTCACGTCGATGAACAACTCGAAGAGGAGTCGTCCATGTCCATACCCACCCACCCGCCCGTGGTGGCCGCGTCGGCGGTCGAGTCCTGGACGTGCGAGGCCGATGTCATCGTCGTCGGCGGCGGGGCCTCCGGATTCACGGCCGGACTCGTCGCCGCGGACGCGGGATCGCGCGTCCTGCTCCTCGAGAAGGCGGACGCGATCGGCGGCACGTCGGCGAAGTCGGGCGCGGGCATGTGGGTGCCGGCGAACCGGCACATGCGCGCGGCGGGCATCGAGGACCCGCTCGATCGATGCCTGGTGTTCCAGGCCCGCACGTCGCGGCCGCACCGCTTCGCACCGTCCAGCCCGACACTGGGCCTGGAGCAGTGGGAGTACGACCTGCTCCACACCTTCACCCACCACGCCGGCAAGGCCTTCGACGCGCTCGAAGACATGGGGGCGATGCACACGATGTGGATGCCCGCCTTCCCGGACTACTACCCGCAGCTCGTCGACGGACACCTGACGACGGGCCGCGTGCTGGTGCCGATCCAGCCCGACGGGGCCGCCGGCCAGGGCATCGAGCTCATCCGTCAGCTGAGCGCCGCATTCACCGAGCGCGGCGGTGAGATACGGGTCGCGCACCGGGTGGTGAGCGCCGTCGTGGACGACGACGCGGTGGTCGGCGTCATCGCGACCACGCCAGCAGGAGAGGTCGCCCTGCGCGCGCGCCAGGGCGTCGTCTTCGCCTCCGGCGGATTCACCCACAACGCCGAACTGCGCGACAACTTCCTGCCGCACCCGGTCTTCAGCGGGTGCGCGGTGACCACGAACGAGGGCGACTTCATCCCGATCGCCGAGAGTGTCGGCGCGCCGCTTCGCAACATGAACAACGCGTGGAACTCGATGGTGCTGCTCGAGCACGCGGTCACCGACTACCCGATCATGGTGGCCACGTTCGAGATCGTCGGGCGCAGCATCCTCCTCGTCAACCGCGCCGGGAGACGCGTGGCGAACGAGAAGCAGGTCTACTCGGAATCGTGCGCCGTGCTCGCCGAATGGGACGGCACGCGGGCCGAGTACCCGAACCTGCCTCTAATCGCGGTGTGGGATCAGACCAACGCCGACGAGTTCGGCGGCCTGATGCTCGACGGCGGCATGATGCCGGCGTCGGGCGCAAGCGACGCCGAGCGTGCGCACGTGATCTCTGGCGCGACGCTGGAGGAGCTCGCACAGGGCATCCGGGAGCGCTTCGCGACGTACGCCGACCACATCGGCGGCGTCGCCCCCGCCGCTGACTTCGAGGACCGCCTGGCCGAGACGATCCAGCGGTTCAACGAGTTCGGGCGCAACGGCCGCGACGAGGACTTCCACCGCGGCGAGGCGCCCATCGAGCAGTACCTGCAATCTTTGCAGGAGGCGGCCGCGTCGATCGGCGAGGGCGCCGGCTTCATGGAGGCGAACTCGTCGCTGCAGTCGCAGTCGTGGACGGTCGACGGGCAGGAGGCACCGCAGGGCCGCCTCGCGGAGCGCATCCCCGGTGCCGGGCTCGCGAGCGCCACCTTCGCGCCGCTCGCGGACGAGGGTCCCTACTACGCCGCACTGCTGGTGCCGGGAACGCTCGACACCAAGGGCGGACCCAAGACCGACGTCCACGGTCGTGTGCTCGATCACCTCGAACGGCCGATCCGCGGCCTCTACGCGGTCGGCAACTGCGCGGCCTCGCCGTCGGCGCACGCGTACTGGGGAGCCGGCGGCACACTCGGACCGATGATCACGTTCGCGTGGCTGGCCGGACAGCACATCGCCGCGTCGTCCTCCACGGACGCCGTCGCGACCGCCGCCGAAGCGATCCGATGAACCGTCTCCAGGAGCAGACCGACATGTCCGCGAGCACACCGCAGTCTTCCGAGCCCGCCGTCCTCCGACCCGCGGACGACCAGGCGTGGGACGCCGAGGCCGACGTCGTCGTCATCGGCACGGGCGTGGCCGGCGACACGACAGCCATCCACTGCGCCGACCTCGGCTCATCCGTGATCATGCTGGAGAAGTCCGTCGCTCCCGGTGGGACCAGCGCCAAGTCCGGCGGCGGCATGATGGTGCCCAACAACAGCTATCAGCGGGCGCTCGGCGACGTGGAGACCAAAGAGG
The DNA here is from genome assembly GCF_051953575.1 of Microbacterium sp. GTDB lineage: Bacteria > Actinomycetota > Actinomycetes > Actinomycetales > Microbacteriaceae > Microbacterium. Next base: position 14,092 of record NZ_JBQCIP010000197.1, on the reverse strand, counting down.
ACTTCATCGCGTTCCTCGCCCGGGTCGGGCGACCCCTGCTGTACTCGGCAACCGACCCGACATTCGGCCTGCCGCAGTGGGAGTACGACCTGATCGAGGCCTACTTCGACCACGCCGGCGACGCGCTCGCGCGCCTGGAGGAGCTCGGCGCGCTGCGGGTCATGCACATCGCCGGCTGGCCCAGCTACAGCGACGTCCCGGAAGATCGGATGCCGCGGGGGCGCTACGTCGTGCCGCAGGACGACGCGGAAGAGATGTCCAACGGGCGCAACGCGATCGAGCGGATGATGCGCACACTGGACCGGCTCGGCGTCGAGGTGCGTCTGGGATTCCGCGTCGACGGCGTCTACCTGAACGACGCGGGCGAGGTCGTCGGGGTCCGCGGTCATGACGGCACGGATTCGAGGTCGATCCGCGCCCGCAAGGCCGTGGTGTTCGCCAGCGGCGGCTTCACCCACAACACGCCCTACACCCGCGAGTACATGAACGGGCGCATCGTGGGCGGCTGCGCCGCCGTCACGAACACCGGCGACTTCCTGCCGATCGCCAAGAGCCTGGGACTTCCGCTGCACCAGATGGACGAGGCCTTCTGGGCGCCGGTCGTGTGGGAGCAGGCGCTCGCGCACGATCCGTCCCTCATCGCCAACTTCAACTGCGCGGGCGACAGCATGCTCGTGGTCAACAAGTACGGGCACCGGATCGCCAACGAGAAGGTCACCTATCACGACCGCACGCGATCGCACTTCCTGTGGGACCCGACGCTCGTCGAGTACCCGAACTTCCTGCAGTTCGTCGTGATGGACAAGCGCTGCCGCGACCGTTACGGCTACGACGGCTTCATCGACCTCACGGCCGGCAACTTCATCCCCCGCGTGGGCGAGACCTCGCCGTACTTCCTCGAGGGGGAGACCCTCGAGGAGCTGGCGGAGCGGTTCACCGAGCGGCTCGCGCTGCATCCCGACGACGCCGTGGGCACCAGACTGGCCGACGACTTCGCCGCCACGCTGCGGGCCTCGATCGAGCGGTTCAACGTCTTCGCCCGCCAGGGTCGGGACGACGACTTCCATCGCGGTCAGACGGCGATCGAGCAGTTCTTCATGGGACTGGACAACCAGCTCCGCCCGGCCGACGCCGATCCCGACGGCGCCAGCGATCAGCTCGATCCGACGCTGCACCCGCTCTCGGACGAGGGCCCGTACTACGGCATCATCCTGGCACCGGGGGTTCTCGACACCAAGGGCGGCCCCAAGGTGAACGCGACGCTGCAGGTGCTCGACGGAGACGGGCGGCCCGTGCCCGGCCTCTACGGAGTGGGCAACTGCGTCGCATCCGCGTCCGGCCAGGCCTACTGGTCGGCCGGGTGCACATGGGGTCCGTACCTGACCTTCGGCTACATCGCCGCCCAGAGCATCGCCGCAGAACCCGACAAGCAGATCGGCACCGGCCGCGACTCCTCTCGCGTCCTCGCCTGAACCCTCAGGAGCACGCATGGAGAACCCCGCCGCCAGCCCCGTCCTCGACGGCGTCGCATCGCCCGACCCCCTCTTCACCCCGATCACGATCAACGGCCGAACCGCCCGCAACCGGTTCGCTCTGCCGGCGATGCAGCGCGCGTCGCTCGACTTCCGCCCCACCCCGCGGATGGCCCCCACGCTGCGGGCGGTCGCCGAAGGCGGCTGCGGCCTGATCATCTCCGAGGGCTCGTCGCCCGACCACCCTGCCGCGTACTGGCAGCAGGTCTTCAGCGTCATCGGCGACGACACGGTGCCCGAGTGGCGCGAGGTGGCCGATACGGTGCTCGCCACCCCGGGAGTGCTGTTCCTCATGCAGCTGTGGCACCCCGGGGCGATCCGGCTCGTCGTCGAGGGCATGAGCAACCCGTATCCCGATCAGCCCACCCTCAGCGCGTCGGGGCTCGTGCAGGAAGGCCGGCGCAACGGGCGGGCGATGTCGGAGCAGGAGCTGGGGGAGACGCTCGCCGCCTACGTCCACAGCGCCCGGATCGCGCAGGACCTCGGCGCGCACGGCGTCGAGATCCACGCCTGCCACGGGTACTTCCTCGACCAGTTCCTGTGGCACGAGACCAACGAGCGCACCGACGAGTACGGGGGCGCCACCCTCGCGGAGCGCGCCGCCTACCCGGCCGAGATCGTGGCCGCGATCCGCGAAGCGACCGGTCCCGACTTCGTCATCTCGTTCCGGTTCTCCCAGTGGAAGGAGGTCGACTACACCGCGCGCATCGCCGAGCACCCGGATGAGCTCGGCCCGTTCCTCGCGCGCCTGCGCAGCGCAGGAGTCGACCTCTTCAACGTCTCCACACGACGCTTCGACGCCGTCGCGTGGCCTGAGCTCGACGCGAAGCTGACCCTGCCCGCGTGGGTCAAGTCGTTCACCGACGCGCCGGTGCTAGCCATCGGCAGCGTGGGACTGTCCACCGACTTCGCCCACGACATCCTCGAGAACGAGGAGCCCCGCTCCCAGGCGGAGCACGACTTCGACCGCGTGCGGCTCGGTCTCGAGGCGCGCGAGTTCGACCTCATCGGTGCCGGTCGGTCCCAGATCGCCAACCCCGATCTCGTCTCGCGGGTGCGCGCCGGCGAACTCGGCGCGGTGCGCAGCTTCCGCAAGGCGCGCGACCTCGCCGGCGTGGACGAGCACTTCATCCACATCGGGCAGATCGTGGCGCAGTCGCGGAAGAAGGACTGACCGCCGGCTCGGCCGCGGGAGCGCACATGGCCGGCATCAAGCTCTTCGACCCGTTCTCGCGCCGAGCGGACATCTCACGAGCCGACTTCTCGCACCACTGGATCACCCACCACGCCGAGATCGTCACGCGCATCCGCCGCATCACGCGTTACGTGCAGAGCGTGCGGCTGGACGACTCGCCCGCGCTGCTGGACGAGCTGTTCTCGTCGTCGAGCTGGGACGGATGCGCCGAGACCTGGCACCCCACGTCCTCGTCGGTGCTGGCCATGCCCCATGAGCCCCGCTTCGCGGAGCTCATGGCAGACGAGCGCAACTTCCTCGATCTGACGCGCCCCCGGCATCTGATCTCCTCCGAGGAGACCCTCGTTGACGAGCACGGCTTCGATCCGCGTGTACGCGGGGTCAAGCTCCTCGTCTTCGTACGGCGGCGCCCCGAGGTGAGCGGGAGCGACTTCGCGGACCGCTGGCCCTCCGCCGCCGACCGGGACCTCGGTCGGCGCCTGGCGGTGACCCGGCATGTGCGGTGCACCGCCATCGGCCACGTCGCCCGTGCTGCCGACGGCTCGGGCGATCTCGGCGCGGCGGGCGCGGCATCCGTCTCCGACGACGAGTACGACGGGGTTCAGGAGCTGTGGTGGCGCCACCTGCGCGCGATGGAGGATGCACTCGCCGCGCAGCCCGAGGCAGCGCAACGCCTCTTGGCCAGCGACCTGATCGACGCCCCGCGATCGACGACGCTCATCGCGCACGAACGGATCATCGTCGCATGACCGCACGGACCGCAGCGGAGGGGGCGGGATGAAGGTCGGCGTGCTCCCGCTCTCGTCGCACATCGCCGACCCGGCGTGGCTGACCGAGTTCGCCGCCGCGGTTGAGCGCACTGCGGCGGAGTCGGTGTGGATGTTCGAGCACGTCGCGCTGCCGTCGCAGTACCGGTCCGTCTACCCGTTCAGCCCGGACGGGAAGATGGGCGGCCCGGCCGATGCGGACCTGCCCGACCCGCTCCAGTGGCTGCAGCACCTCGCGGCCCTCACCGACCGCGTGAGACTTGCGACGGGGCTGATGATCCTGCCGCTGCACCATCCGCTGATCCTCGCCAAGCGCCTGGCGACCCTCGACCGTTTGTCGCGCGGACGTGTGATCGCCGGCTTCGGGATCGGCTGGCTGGCCGAGGAGTACGCGGCGCTCGGAGTGCCGTTCACCGAGCGCGGGCGACGGGCCGACGAGGCGCTGCAGGTGCTGCGCGCGGCGTGGGCACCCGGCGCTTCCGAGTTCGCGGGGCGCTACCACTCCTTCCGGGACCTGCACGTGAATCCGAAGCCGGTGGATCCGGCCGGCGTACCGATCGTCTTGGGGGGCGGGTCGCGGGCCGCCATGCGCCGCGCGGCGCACTGGGGCGACGGCGTGTTCCTGCTCGGTCAAGACCTCGCGCACATCGGCGGCCTCCTGCAAATGCTGTACGAGGAGGCGGACGCGATCGGGCGGCCCCGGGAGCAGTTCGAGATCACCGTGGACGCTCCGGCGGACCGGAGGGCCGCCGATCGGCTGCGCTCCTGGCACGTGGACCGCGTCGTCGTGGCCGCTCCGGCCGACGATCTCGACACGTGGGAGCGCACCGTCGACCGCCGCTGCCAGGAGTTGCTCGAGGGCTGACGCGGGCCCGGCGCCGCCCGCTACTGCGCGGGCAGCCCGGCCGTCTCGCCGCCGTCGACCACGAACTCGGCACCGGTCGCGAACGAGCTCTCGTCGGAGGCGAGATAGACGATCAGCTCGGAGATCTCCTCCGGCCGGCCGGCGCGGTGCATCGGCACGTGTGCGAAGTCTTCGAAGAAGCCGTCGATCATGGGCGTGTCGATGTTGCCCGGGTGGACCGAGTTGACACGGATGCCCCGCGAAGCAAGCTCCATCGCGGCCGACTTCGTCAGACCGCGCAGCCCGAACTTCGACGCGTTGTAGCCGGCGACCCGCGCGAAGCCGCGCAGCCCCGCCGTCGAGGAGATGTTGACGATGGAGCCCGCCCCGGCGGCCGCCATCAGCGCAGTCACCGCTCGGATGCCCTTGAACGCGCCGGTCAGATTGATCGCGATGATGCGATCCCACGCGGCATCCTCGTATTCGTCGATGGGAGCGAAGTCCACGATCCCCGCGTTGTTCACGAGCACGTCGAGGCGCCCGAACGTCCTCTCGACCTGTGCGACCGCGGAAGCCCATTGCGGCGTGCTCGTGACGTCGAGGGCGATGAAGGAGACCGCGTCGCCGAGCGTTTCGGCGACGTCCCGGCCGTGGGCGTCGTCGAGATCGGCGATCACGACGCGACCTCCCTCGCGCGCGAGCGCCCGCGCGTGCGACACGCCCATGCCTCCACAGCCGCCGGTGACGAGCGCCACCTTGCCGTCCAGCCGTCCGCTCACGATCGCCCGCTCCGCGGGCTCAGCCGCGCGCGGGCGCCCCAGCGCTCCGGCTCAGAAGCGGTCCCGCACATGCCGCTCCCGCCCGTACAGCGCGACGACCGCGAGGATGATGATGCCGTACACGATGCGGCTCTGCGCCTCGGCGAGACCGCGGCTGGTGATGATCGTCGCAACGACGGTCAGGATGAGTGCGCCGAGCGCGGTGCGCGTGAAGCTGCCCCGCACCGACCCGAAGGTCGTCCCTCCGACGAGCACCGCCGCCAGGCCCGAGAAGAGGTACGGGTCGCCGGTGCCCTGCGCCCATCCCGATCCGAACGCCGCGATGAACATGCCCGCGATGCCGGCCAGCACGCCCGACAGGGCGAACACGCCCGCCCAGATGGCGGCCGTGTTCACTCGGGTCAGCGCCGCCGCCCGCGGGTTGACCCCGGTGGCGTACAATCGGCGGCCGGTCGCGGTGCGCGAGAGGAACAGCCACAGCACGACGCCCAGCAGGACGACGATCAGGATGATCGGCGGGATCGGCAGGCCGAACGTCGTTCCGGTGAGCTGCGCCAGCGCGCGCAGGTCCTCCGGCGGCTGGCCGTTGTAGTCGCCGTTCACGAGGAACATCGAACCGCCGGCGAGGACCGCGCCGACGCCGAGTGTGAGCACCAGCGGCTGGATCCGCAGCCAGTGGCACGCAGCCCCGACCAGTGCCCCGATGCCGCCGCACACGACGACGGTGACCAGCAGCGCGATCCACGTCGGCCAGCCGAGCCGGCTGGTGGCGTTGGAGGCGATCATCGCCCCGAACAGGATGTAGCCCGCGACGGCCAGATCCATCCCACCCAGGATGACCACGAGCGTCTGCCCCATGGCGGCGAGCGCGAGGAGCGACGCGAGAACCAGGATCGAGACGGCGGCCTGCGGCCTCGTCGCGAAGGCGGGAATGAGCGCGACCAGGACGGCGACGAGCACGATCAGCACGAGCACCTGGATGAAGGGGGTCTCCACGGCCCACCGGCGCACCCTCGCCCAGCCGCGGGCGGGAGGAAGCGGCACGGTCAATGATCGCGTGACGCCCGTCGAGGGTCCGGTCATGCGCGGCTCCTTGTCAGTCGCGGATTGAGGAGGGTCGCGCCCAGGAGCACGCCGAGCACGAGCACGAGCCCGTAGGTGACCTGGACGAGGCTGGGCTGCACACCGGCCGCCGTCAGCAGCTGCTGCACCAGATAGATGACCACTGCGCCGAGGAAGGTGCCCAGGAGCCCGCCGCGACCGCCGCCGAGGTTCGCGCCGCCGAGCACGGCGGCCGCGATGCCCAGCAGCGCGTAGGTCGTCGCGAGCGAGGACTGCGAGGACTGCAAGAGGGCCGACAGTGCGATGCCGCCGACGCCGGCGAACACACCTCCGAGCGTGTAGGACAGCACACGCACGAGGGTGACGTTCACCCCGGAGCCGTAGGCCGAGATGTCACTCTCCCCCGTGGCGAGCAGATTGCTGACGAATGCCGTCCGCCGCAGCACGAACCAGACGAGCGCCACGCCGCCCATCGTGATGGCTGCCGCGGGGAACCAGCCGAAGGACCCGGCGAGCGCCTCGCTCCAGTTCGGGGGCGCCGGCACGGGCTGCTTCGAGATGGTGACCGCGATGCCGACGAGCACGAAGAACACGCCGATCGAGGCGACGACGGGGTGCAGCCGCACCACCGCGACGAGGATGCCCGTGACCGTTCCGACGGCTGCCGAGGTGAGGAGCAGGATCGGCACGGCGACGTACCACTCTCCCCACCCTGCGGGGATCAGCACCGCGATGAAGAGGCAGTTGATCAGCGTCGCCAGCGGCCCGACCGAGATGTCGATGCCGCCCGAGAGGATCGCCGGAGTCGACGCGAATCCAACAAGGACGAACGGCGCGAGGGTCGCCAGCGTCGCGGGCAGCCGCTCGGGGGCGAGGAAGCTCGGGCTCACGATCAGATTGACGACGAGCAGGATGAGCGCGAGCACGAAGGCGAACGCCCAGCTGCGCCGCTGGAGGATGCCCTGCACGCGGCTCATGCGACCGCTCCCGCCCGCTGACCGAAGTAGGCGGCGACGACCGCCTCGCTCGTGAGGCTCTCGCGAGGGATCTCTGCGAACACCGACTGGTCCCGGAACACGAGCACGCGATCGACGAGCTCCACCAGCTCCTCCACTTCGCTCGAGAGCAGGACGATGCTCATGCCGTCTGCGCACAGTCGATCGAGGATCGTGTAGATCTCACGCTTGGTCATGATGTCCACTCCTCGCGTCGGGTCGTTCAGCAGCAGCACCTTCGGGTCGGTCGCGAGCCATCTGGCGAGGACCACCTTCTGCTGGCTGCCGCCCGAGAGACTCGAGATCGGGTCGTCCTGCGTGCCGAGTCTGATCTTCAGCGCCGACACGAACTCCGCGAACCGCTTCCGCATGCGCCCGCTGCTCAGGAGCACGCCCCGGCGGTCCTGCCGCAGTGTCGGAAGGGCGAAGTTGTCGCGGATCGACATCGACTCGAACAGCGACTCGCCCCGGCGCTCGCGCGGGAGGTAGGCCACCCCGAGCTTCGCGCCGTTGCCCGGCCGGACGCCGATGTCGGGGCTGAGCACCCGGGTCACCGCGCCCGGGCCGGCGGTCACCCCGGCGAGGCGCTTCAGGAACGCGTCCTGGCCGTGACCTTCGAGTCCTGCGAGTCCGACGAGCTCGCCGGCACGCAGGGTGAGGTCGATCGGCGCCGCGCCGGCGGCGAGTGTCACGCCATCGGCGCGCAGCGTCGGATCACCCAGCGGGCGGTCGCGGTCGAGCCCGTGGATCACCCCGCTGGTCCCGGTCATGTCGGCGATGAGGCGGTCCACCGAGAGGTCCCCACGGTCCACGGTCGAGACGGTGCGGCCCGACCTGAGCACGGAGACCCGGTCCGAGATCTCCTGGACCTCGTCCATGCGATGCGAGATGAACAGCACGCCGACCCCGTCGGCGGTGAGCCGGCGGATCTCTGCGAAGAGCCGGTCGCGGGTGCGCACGTCGAGCGCTGCCGTCGACTCGTCGAGGACGAGGGTGCCGGGATCGCGCACCAGCGCCCGGGCGATGCAGATCGCCTGCCGTTCCGAGAGCGAGAGCGTTCCCGCGGGGGCGTCGAGGTCGATGCCGTCGATGAGACGGCCGAGGGTGTCGGCCGCGATGCGCCGCTGCGCGGTGCGAGCAAGACGCCGGACGAACACGCCGTCGGTGCCGAGCCAGATGTTGTCGAGCACCGACTGGCTGGTGGCGGTGAGCACCTCCTGGAACACGACCGCTATCCCCCGCCGGTGGGCCTGCCGGGGGCTGCGCAGCGTGAGCGGCGTCGCGCCCATCGTCAGCGAGCCGGAATCGGGGCGGTGGACGCCACCGATGATCTTGACGAGCGTCGACTTGCCGGATCCGTTCTCGCCGAGGAGCGTGTGCACCTCGCTGGGGCGCAGCTCCAGTTCCGCGTCCACCAGGGCGCGCGTGGCACCGAAGTGCTTGCTGATCCCGGTGAGCCTCAGCCCACTCCCGGCAACCGACATCTTGACTCCTCGTCGAGTTCACCCACAGAGGGCGGTACATCAGATACTAGACGAACCGTATCGAATGTGTCTATCCTGAACTCGCGCAACGGATGCGCCCACTCAAAGAGGAGTTCCACACATGCTCAAGCCCACACGCATGGCGCGGATGGGAACCGTCGCCACAGCACTCGCCGCCATCGGTGCCCTCAGCCTGTCCGGCTGTACGCCCGCCGCGACCGACAACCCCACCGACACCGCGTCGGCCTCAGCCGCGGGTGAATGCGGCTCCGTCCCGCAGCTCGGCGCCAACGACCCAAACGGCCTGCTCGACGACTTCAGCGCAGATGTCAAGGCGGGATACAACGCCTACGGCATCGAGGTGCAGGAGTCGGCCTGGGCGGACTGGAAGTCCGACAAGACCGAGGGCTTCACCGCCGCGATCGTCGGACAGGCCCCGGCCGCCCCGTACATCGCCACCTACCAGGCGCAGCTGCTCGAATCGCTCAAGGCGCAGGACGTCGAGGTCGTCGCCAATCTCGCACCGAACGACCCGACTGACGTGCCCGGACAGATTCAGATGTTCAACCAGGCCCTCTCGCTTCAGCCCGACATCATCTTCCTCAACCCCGCCGCACCGGAGGCGGCCATCGATCTGGTCGCCCAGGCGCACGACGCCGGGATCCCCGTGATCTCGACCGTGGTGCCGCTGGACTCGCCCTACGCCATCAGCCTGACCAACAACTCGAATCTCCAGGCGATGGAGACCGCCGCCGGCGTCCTCGGTGCCATCGGCGGCAGCGGGACGGTGCTGCAGGTCGACGGCGTCCCCGGCATCCCGCCGCAGCTGTTCTTCGAGGACGGCATCGCCAAGGCGCTCGAACTGTGCCCGGACGTCTCGATCGTCGGCCAGGTGCAGGGCTTCTTCCAGCCTCCGGCGGCACAGCAGGCCGTCGTTCAGTACCTTGCGACCAATCCCGCGGGAGTGGATGCCGTGTTCCAAGCCGGATCGATGGGCTGGGCGATCCGCGACGCGTTCGAGCAGGCCGGCATGCCGGTCCCGCCGATTCAGGACATCAACGCGTCGCAGGGCATGGCCGCGTACGCGGCGGCGAACCCCGACTACCCCTACTTCGGCACGGCGACCCCGCCGATCCCGGCCGCGAAGGCGGCTGCTCAGATCGGTCTCAAGGTGCTCGCGGGCGCGGGACCGAAGGTCAACCAGATCGCCTGGGGGCCCTACGTCGTCGACCAGGAGAACATCGGCGACGTCGTGGACCCGTCGTGGTCCGAGTCCGACGGCACGGATCTGACTGTGGATGGGGTCTACCTCACCGACGACCAGATCGCGGAGTTCTTCAACAATCCGGAACTCGGCCCGCAGACAGCCGAGTGAGCCCAGGGGTGGGCGGCATCGCCACCCACCCCTTCGCCGCTCGCAAATCCGATACCATACGTTGCGTATCGCATTGAGAAAAGGAAGTTGTACCATGAAGCTCGGACGAATCGCCGTCGACTCCCCCGATGGCCGCGAGGTGCGCGTCATCGCGGCAGAGCCCGAGAACAACCGCGTCGTGGATCTGCGACGGGCGTACGCGCTCGCCCTTCAGCGGGGCGGGGCTACCGAGGACGGCGCCCGTCACCTCGCTGCGGCGACGTTCGGCGACCTCACGCGCGGCATCTCCACCGGCGACTTCTTCCTCGAAGCCGCACATCGCGCGCTGACCGCCGCCGACGACGCCTCCACACCGCTGGACGACGCGACCTTCGTCGCCGCGATCAAGCCGCCGGTGCTCCGAGACAGCCTCACGTTCAACGGGCACATCAAGAACTTCTTCGGCAACGTCATGAAGACCACGCCGACCAGGGCGGTGTACGAGCGTCCGGGATTCTTCAAGGGCTCCACGGCGACCCTCTACGGCTCGGGTGAGACCGTCCCCTACCCGAGCATCACGGAGCAGCTGGACTACGAGCTCGAGATCGGCTACATCATCGGCAAGCCCGGCCGCAATGTGACGCCCGAGCGCGCCTTAGACCACGTGTTCGGCATCACGATCTTCAACGACTTCAGCCTCCGCGATGTGCAGGTCCTGGAGAGCCCCATAGGCATGGGGGCGCAGCACTCCAAGGACTTCGCCTACGGGATCGGACCGTGGATCGTCACCATGGACGAGATCCCCTCGATCATCGGACTCACCGGGCAGGTGCGCGTCAACGGCGAGGTCTGGTCGGACACCCGCGTCGAGGACTTCATCTGGACACCGGAGGAGACGGTCTCGTACGTCTCGCAGTTCGACGGCCTGCAGCCGGGCGACCTGATCGGATCGGGCACCATGGCCTTCGGCGCGGGCGCCGAGCTGCGCCGCTTCCTGCAGCCGGGAGACCTGCTCGAACTCGAACTCGAACGCGTCGGCGTGCTCCGCTCCCCGATCGCGGCTCAGAAGGAGACCCCGTCCTGGTGGCCGACCCCCCAGCCGTTCCCGTTCGAGGAGGCCTGAGCGCATGACCGAATCTCCCCGAGTGCGCCGCGTCGTCACCGGTCACGACGACGACGGCCGTGCCGTCATCCTCATCGACGGCATCGCCCCGAACGCCTTCGCGTCCGAGGTCATCCCCGGCTTCGGCGCCGCGGTTCCCTGGCTGACAGCCTACCCCGCCGACCATGTGTCCGACGACGACCCCGTCGGCCCGGGGTCGGCCACGCCCACGTTCCCCCGCGCCGGCGAGACGGTGTTCCGCATCGCGGAGTTTCCCCCGGACGCCTCCTATCCGAGCGACGCCCAGGACCGCATCTTCGACGAGATCGACGGAAAGGCCGAGGCCGCCGAAGGGGCGAGGCACTCCGGGGGAAAGCACTTCTGGTTCCACCGCACCGACTCCCTCGACTACGCCATCGTGCTCGAGGGCGAGATCACCCTGCTGGTGGACGACGGCGAAGCGACGCTCCGGGCCGGCGACGTCGCCGTGCAACGCGCGACGAGCCACGCGTGGTCGAACCGCACCGACCGCATCGCGCGCGTCGCGTTCGTCCTGATCGGCACCGAGCCCCTCTCGGCAGACGAGATCGCCGCCCAGCGCCGCGGCATCCCGGTGGAATCGGCGCGCCCATGATCGTCGACGCCGAAGCCGGCATCGGCGAGGTCGCGTGGCGACTCGACCCGTCCCTCGAATCGCAGACGAACGTCGCCCGCTTCGCCGATTTCCTGCGTTCCCGCGGCGTCGAGCTCGGCGAAGACTACGAGGACCTCTGGCAATGGTCGGTCGACGAGCCCGAGCACTTCTGGTCGGCGTGGGCGGACTTCGCCGGCGTGGCGATGAAGGGTGCCTCCGGCGTCGTCTGCAGCGCGGATCCGATGCCCCGCACCCGCTGGTTCCCCGGCCGTCGACTCAACTACGCCCGGGAGCTGCTCGCCGGGCACGAGGGCACGGCGATCGTCGCGATCTCGGAGAGCGGCGAGCGCACCGAGATCACGTTCGCGCGACTGCGCGCCGATGTCGCGGCCTTCGCTGCGCACCTCCGCGAAAGCGGAGTGGGTCCCGGTGACCGCGTGGTCGGCATCCTTCCGAACATCCCCGAAGCGGTGATCGGGCTGTTGGCGACAGCGTCCATCGGAGCGGTGTGGTCGGTGTGCGCGCCCGAGTTCGGCCCGGGGGCGATCGTCTCCCGTTTCGCCCAGCTCGAGCCGACGATGCTGATCGCGGCGCCCGGCTATGAGCTGGGCGGCACGGACCGGCACCGCGGAGCCGAACTGGCCGAGGTGCTGCGCGGTCTGCCGACCCTCCGCCGCATCGTCTGGGTGACCGGTCACACGCGTGCGCGCCCGGTCGACACCGCGGTGGCTTCGTGCGACTGGGCGGAGGCCGTCGCCGCCCCCGCCGAGGCCGAGTTCGCCGACGTCGAGTTCGACCACCCGCTGTGGGTGCTGTTCTCGTCCGGCACGACGGGCGTCCCTAAAGGCATCGTGCATGGCCACGGCGGTGTGCTTCTCGAGCAGCTGAAGCTCTGCAGCATCCATGACGACATCCGTCCGGGCGATCGTGTTCTCACGATCGCATCGACCAGCTGGGTGGTGTGGAACGGGCTGGTCGCCGCCCTGGGACTGGGCGCCGCCATCGTGCTGCTCGATGGCAACCCCACCCATCCCGCGCTGGACCGCCTCTGGCAGGTGGCAGGTGCCGAACGGGTGAACGTGCTCGGCGTGGGCGCAGGTTTCGTCCATGCGTGCGCGAAGGCGGGACTCGAGCCCGCTCGCGACCACGACTTCTCGGCCTTGAGGGTGGTGACCGTCACGGGCTCCCCGCTGTCTCCCGACGGCTTCCGATGGGTCTACCGGAGCGTCGGAGATGTGTGGCTCACGTCGCAGAGCGGTGGCACCGACATCGCTTCGATCTTCGTGGGCGGGGTACCGACTCTGCCCGTGCGCATCGGGTACATCCAGGCCCCGGCGCTGGGCGTACGCGTGGAGTCCTGGAACGAGAACGGCGAACCCACGCTCGGCCGAGGTGAGTTGGTGGTGTCGGCACCGCTGCCGTCCATGCCGCTGCAGTTCTGGGGAGACCCCGGCTTCGAGCGGTATCGCGACAGCTACTTCACGATGTTCCCGGGCGTCTGGCGGCACGGCGACTTCATCGAGTTCTCGAGCGACGGCATCGTGATCCACGGGCGTTCCGACTCGACACTCAACCGCAACGGCATCCGTCTCGGCTCTGCCGACATCTACGCAGCGGTGGAGGGGGTACCCGAGGTGACGGAGGCGATGATCGTAGGAGTCGAGATCGGCGCCGACTACTACATGCCGCTGTTCGTCGCCCTCACTCCCGGAACGGATGCGGACGACGCTCGCGCGGCCATTCGCACAGCGATCCGGACGCATCTGTCGCCTCGGTACCTACCCGACGACATCATCGTGATGCCAGCCATCCCTCACACGAAGACCGGCAAGAAGCTGGAGGTCCCGGTCAAACGCCTGCTCCAGGGGAAGAAGGTCGACGAGGTCGTCGACCCCGGCGCCGTCGACGACGCGGCGCTACTGGAACGCTATGCGGCTTTCGCGGCCGCCACGAGCGCCCGGAGCGCCAGATGAGCGGGCGCGCCACAATGAACGTTCCGTATCGGACGCCGAGGACCTAGGGTCTACCCGTGGCAATTCGCAGTGAACAGAGCCGACAGGCGATCCTCCAGGCGACGATGAAGCTGCTCGACGAGCGCCAGCCGGATTCGATGTCGGTGCAGCAGCTCTCGATCGAGCGCATCGCGCGCGAGGCGGGAGTCAGCAAGACGACTATCTATCGCTGGTGGCCGAGCAAGGCCGCCGTGATCATCGACACCTTCCTGGAGAACCACATTCTGCAGACGACCATGAGGGACGATCTTCCCGCCGTCGATGCCCTCCGTGAGCATGTCATCTCGCTCGCGAAGGTCTACGCCGGTTACGAGGGCCGACTCATGGCGCAG
>NZ_JBQCIP010000196.1:0-8792 GCF_051953575.1 Microbacterium sp. | reverse complement strand
AACCTCGCCGCCCGCCGGAGAAGGCGTCAAACGCCGACGTGCTTCTGGTAGCGGATGATCGCCGCGAACTCGTCCACGACGAGGCTCGCACCGCCCACCAGCGCGCCGTCGACGTCGGGCTCGCGCATGAAGCTGGCGATGTTCGCCGACTTCACCGAGCCGCCGTAGAGCACCCGCGTGCGGGCCGCCGCGTCCGCGCCGAGCTTCTCGGCGATGACATCGCGCAGTGCCGTGCAGACCTCCTGAGCCTGCTCGGGCGACGCGACCTGGCCGGTGCCGATCGCCCAGACCGGCTCGTAGGCCACGACGATGTCGGCATCCGCGGGCAGGCCGCTCAGGGCCACCTCGAGCTGAGCCACCGAGACCGCGGTCGGGCCGGACTCCTCGCGCTGCTCCAGGGTCTCGCCGACGCAGATCACCGGCACGAGGCCGTGCTTGAGAGCCGCCTTCACCTTGGAGGCCACGACCTCGTCGGTCTCGGCGTGGTACTGACGGCGCTCCGAGTGCCCGATGATGACGTAGCGCGCGTCGAGCTTCGCCAGGAACGCACCCGACACCTCGCCGGTGTAGGCGCCCGAGTCGTGCTCCGACACGTCCTGCGCGCCGAGGGCGAACGGGATCTTGTCGGCATCGAGGAGCGTCTGCACGGTGCGCAGGTCGGTGAAGGGCGGGAAGACCGCCACCTCGACCGAGCCGTTCTCATGCTTGGCGTCCTTGAGGGTCCAGTGCAGCTTCTGCACGAACGCGACCGCCTGCAGGTGGTCGAGGTTCATCTTCCAGTTGCCCGCGATGAGCGGGGTGCGGCTGCTCACTGCCATCCGAGGACCTCCAGTCCGGGGAGCTTCTTGCCCTCGAGGAACTCCAGGCTCGCTCCGCCGCCCGTCGAGATGTGGCCGAACTGGTCGTCCGTGAAGCCGAGCTGGCGCACGGCTGCGGCGGAATCGCCGCCGCCGACGACCGACAGGCCCTCGACCGCGGTCAGCGCCTTGGCGACGGCCTTGGTGCCGGCCGCGAACGCGGGCATCTCGAACACGCCCATCGGGCCGTTCCAGAACACCGTCGTCGACGAGCGGATCGCCGCGGCGAACAGCTCGGCCGTCTGCGGGCCGATGTCGAGGCCCAGTCCGTCCGCGCCGAACGGCGTGTCCTCCAGCGCGTCCGCCGGTGCGACGACGTGGTCGGCGTCGGCGGCGAACGCCGAGGCCATGACCGCGTCGACGGGGAGGATCAGCTCGACGCCGCGCTCGGCGGCATCCGCGATGTAGCGCTTCACGGTGTCGATCTGGTCGACCTCGAGAAGGCTCTTGCCCACCTTGTAGCCCTGAGCGGCGAGGAACGTGAACAGCATGCCGCCGCCCACGAGGATCTTGTCGGCGCGGGGCAGCAGGTGCTCGATGACACCGAGCTTGTCGCTGACCTTCGAGCCGCCGAGCACGACCGCGTACGGGCGCTCGGGGTTCTCGGTGAGGCGGTCGAGGACGTCGACCTCCTTCTCGATCAGGGAGCCGGCGGCCGACGGGAGGATTTCGGCGAGGTCGTAGACCGACGCCTGCTTGCGGTGCACGACACCGAAGCCGTCCGAGACCAGCACGTCGCCGAGGGCGGCGAGCTCTTCCGCGAAGGCGCGACGCGCCGCGTCGTCCTTGGCGGTCTCGCCCGGGTTGAAGCGCAGGTTCTCGATGACCGCGACGTCACCGTCTTCGAGGGCGGCGACGGCTTCCTGGGCCGACTCCCCCACCGTGTCGCGGGCGAAGGCCACCGGCTTGCCGAGCAGCTCCGACAGTCGCTGCGCGACCGGCTCGAGGCTGTACTTCGCGTCAGGCGCGCCGTCCGGGCGACCGAGGTGCGAGCAGACGATGACACGGGCGCCCTGGTTGATCAGGGCGTTGAGCGTGGGGAGCGTGGCCCGCACACGGCCATCGTCCGTGATGACCCGGTCCTGGAGAGGAACGTTCAGGTCAGCACGGACGATGACACGCTTGCCGGCCAGCGGACCCAGGGTGCTGAGGGTGCGCAGAGCCATGGTGAGGGCTTAGAGGCGCTCGGCGACGTACTCGGTGAGGTCGACGAGGCGGTTCGAGTAGCCCCACTCGTTGTCGTACCAGCTCGAGACCTTGACGAGGTTGCCGCTGACGTTGGTCAGGCCGGCGTCGAAGATCGACGAGTGCGGGTCGAGCTGGATGTCGCTGGAGACGATCGCGTCCTCGTTGTACTTGAGGTAGCCCACGAGACGTCCGTCCTCGGCCGCTGCCTTGTAGGCCGCGTTGACGGCCTCCTTGGTGAGGCCCTCGGTGTTCGTGACGATCGTGAGGTCGACGATCGAGCCCGTGGGGACGGGCACGCGGTACGACGAGCCGCTCAGCTTGCCGTTGAGCTCCGGCAGGACAAGGCCGATGGCCTTGGCGGCGCCGGTCGAGGCGGGGACGATGTTGATCGCGGCGGCACGGGCGCGGTGCAGGTCGCTGTGCGGGCCGTCCTGCAGGTTCTGGTCGGCCGTGTAGGCGTGAGCGGTCATCATGAAGCCGCGCTCGATGCCGAAGGCGTCTTCGAAGACCTTCGCGAGCGGCGCGAGGCAGTTCGTGGTGCACGACGCGTTCGAGATGATGTTCATCGTCGCCGAGTCGTACGTGTCTTCGTTCACGCCCATGACGAACGTGCCGTCGACATCGGTGCCCGGAGCCGAGATGATGACCTTCTTGGCACCGCCGTCGATGTGCTTCTTGGCGTCGACGGCCTTGGTGAAGCGGCCCGTCGACTCGATGACGACGTCCACGCCGAGCTCGCCCCAGGGCAGGTTCGCCGGGTCACGCTCTTCGAAGACCTTGATGGCCTTGCCGTTGACGGTGATGGAGTCCTCGTCGTACGAGACCTCGGCGTCGAGACGTCCGCCGACCGAGTCGTACTTGAGCAGGTGCGCAAGCGTCTTGTTGTCGGTGAGGTCGTTCACCGCCACGATTTCGAGGTCCGCACCCTGCGCGAGCGCCGCGCGGAGGAAGTTGCGTCCGATTCGGCCGAAGCCGTTGATGCCGATCTTGACAGTCACGGAGTTTCTCCTGAGATGTGTCGTGCGCGAATGCGCGGTTGTTGCGATGCAGACAGAGACAACGGCGTCCCAGTGGGCGTACCCACCGGGACGCCGCACTTGCTATGACAGTACCAGCAGGCCCGACGTCTTCGAGCGGGCGGCGTCGAGACGCTGCGCGACGTTCTGCCAGTTGGCGATGTTCCAGACGGCCTTGACGTAGTCCGCCTTGACGTTGAGGTAGTCGAGGTAGAAGGCGTGCTCCCACATGTCGAGCTGGAAGAGCGGGATCGTGCCCTGCGCGGTGTTGCCCTGCTGGTCGAACAGCTGCTGGATGATCAGCTGCTCGCCGATCGGGTCCCAGCTGAGGACTGCCCAGCCGGAGCCCTGGATGCCGTTGGCCGCAGCGGCGAAGTGCGCCTGGAACTTGTCGAAGCCGCCGAAGAACTCGTCGATCGCGGCGCGCAGCTCGCCCTCGGGCTCGCCGCCGCCGTCCGGCGACAGGTTGGTCCAGAAGATGGAGTGGTTGACGTGGCCGCCGAGGTGGAACGCGAGGTCCTTCTCGAGCTTGTTGACGTTCGCGAGGTTGCCCGTCTCGCGGGCCTCGGCGAGCTGCTCGAGCGCCGTGTTGGCACCGGTGACGTACGCCTGGTGGTGCTTGTCGTGGTGCAGCTGCATGATCTTGCCGCTGATGTGCGGCTCGAGCGCGGCGTAGTCGTAGGGGAGGTCGGGCAAGGTGTACTTCGCCATGTTCTCTTCTTCCTGTCGGCGCGCGCCGTGAAGACCTCGGCGCAGCGAGGGTGACGTTCTCATCCTACTGAGCGGCAACGCGGCGGGGCGGGGGTTGCTTCCCACTGTGACGCGTGGCATGGGAAGCGACGAGGGGATGCCGCGAATCGCGGCATCCCCTCGTCGGAAGCAGTCGGCGTCAGTCCTCGATGCCCGCGGGCACGGCGGATTCGGTGCCGGGCAGCCCCTCGGTCTCGGCCTTCTTGTCGGCCATCGCGAGGAGGCGGCGGATGCGGCCGGCGACCGCGTCCTTCGTGAGCGGCGGATCGGCGTGGTGGCCGAGTTCGTCCAGGCTCGCGTCGCGGTGCGCGAGGCGCAGCTCGCCCGCCTGCCGGAGGTGCCCGGGAACGCCGTCGCCGAGGATCTCGAGCGCGCGTTCGACGCGCGCGCAGGCGGCGACGGCGGCCTGCGCCGAGCGACGCAGGTTGGCGTCGTCGAAGTTCACGAGGCGGTTGACGCCGGCGCGCACCTCGCGGCGCTGGCGCATCTGGTCCCACTCGGCGGCGGCCTTCACCGCGCCCATGGCGGCCAGCGCGGCACGGATGGCCTCGCCTTCGCGGACGACGACGCGGGGGATGCCGCGGACCTCTCGCGCCTTGCCGGCGATGTCGAGACGGTGGGCCGCGCCGACGAGTGCCATGGCGGCCTCGGACGACGGGCACGTGATCTCCAGCGCCGCGGAACGGCCCGGGTCGCTCAGCGTGCCGGCGGCGAGGAACGCCCCGCGCCAGATGGCGGCGAGGTCGCCGCGCGAGCCGGTGGTGAGCTTGTTGGGCAGGCCGCGCACCGGGCGACGGCGCTGGTCGAGCAGCCCGGTCTGCCGGGCGAGCGTCTCGCCGCCCTCGATCACGCGCACCGCGTAGTGGCCGCCCGCGCGGGCGCCCGAACCCTGGACGTGGACGAGCTCGGGGCGCACACCGTACAGCTCGACCAGGTCGCGGGCGGTGCGTCGGGCCAGCACGCTGGAGTCCAGTTCGGCCTCGACGGCGACCCGGTTGGCGATGGAGTGCAGCCCGCCCGAGAACCGCAGCAGCGACGTGAGCTCGGCCACCCGCGCCGTCGGGCGCGGGTCGCGCACGGTGATCAGCTCGGCCTTCACGTCAGCGGTCAGCGACACGGGACTCCTTCTGGTTGGTTCGGGAACGACGGTCCAGCCTACTCGGCCGGATCGCGCCGCGCCCCGCGTCGGGTCACTCGCGGCCGAGGTCGCGGTCGGTCACACGCACCGCGACACCGGGCACGGATGCCAGTCGCTCGGCGAGTTCCCGGACCATGACGACCGAGCGGTGCTTGCCGCCGGTGCAGCCGATCGCGACGACGGAATGGCTCTTGTTCTCGCGCTGGTAGCCCTCCAGCACGGGCCGCAGCGCCTGCGTGTAGGCGTCGAGGAACTCCATCGCGCCCTCCTGGGAGAGCACGTACTCGCGCACCTCCGGGTCTTCGCCCGTGAACGGACGCAGCCGCTCGTCCCAGAACGGATTGGGCAGGAACCGCATGTCGGCCACAAGATCGGCGTCGGGTGGGAGCCCGTACTTGAACCCGAAGCTCAGCAGGGTGAGCGTGTGACGGGCCGCGCCGGCCTCGGTGAACAGGTCGGTGACCTGGGTGGCGAGCTGGTGGATGTTGTACGCCGAGGTGTCGATGATGACGTCGGCGCTCTCGCGCGCCGCCGCGAGGCGTGCGCGCTCCAGACGGATGCCGTCGAGGATCGTGCCACCGCCCTGCAGCGGGTGCGGGCGGCGGACCGCCTCGAACCGGCGCACCAGCACCTCGTCGGACGCGTCGAGGAACATCAGCCGGATCTGGCGGCGCTCGCGCAGCGCCCGCATCGCCTCCGGGAGGTCTGAGAAGAGGTCGCGTCCGCGCACGTCGACGACGACAGCCACGCGCGGCAGCACTCCCCCGGCCATCTCGGTGAGGTCGAGCAGCGGCTTGAGCATCTGCGGCGGGAGATTGTCGACGACGTACCAGCCGAGGTCCTCGAGCGCGTTCGCCGCCGTGGAGCGCCCGGCCCCCGACATCCCGGTCACGATCAGCACTTCGCCGGTCTCGCGCCGCGTCCCCTCGGTCATGACCACCCCCGTCGTCGAGCCCAGCCTACCCATCCGCGGGGCCGGCGAGATGCGCGTGCACGGCGGCGGCGAGCTTCGGCCCCACTCCGGGAAGCTCTGCGATCTCGTCGGGCGTCGCCTTCTTGAGCGCGGCGACGGAGCCGAAGTGGCGCAGCAGTGCCTTGATGCGGGCGTCGCCGAGTCCCGGCACCTCGGCGAGGACGCTCTGGATGTCGCGGCGCCGGCGACGGCGCTGGTGGGTGATGGCAAAGCGGTGGGCCTCGTCACGCAGCCGCTGCAGCAGGTAGAGCGCCTCGGAGGTGCGGGGCAGGATGACCGGGTACTCCTCGTCGGGCAGCCACACCTCTTCGAGGCGCTTGGCGATGCCGCACAGCGCGACCTCTTCATGGCCCGCGTCCCGCAGCGCCCGCGCAGCCGCCGCGACCTGCGGCTGGCCGCCGTCCACGACGAGCAGCTGCGGGCGGTAGGCGAACCGCGGCTTGCGCCGCTCCGTCACGACCTCGCCGTCCGCCGTCGGATCCGCCGGCGGTGCGGCATCCGCTTCGTTCTCTTCCGGACGGTCGAGATACGCCAGTCGCCGCGTCAGCACCTGGTACAGCGAGTCGGTGTCGTCGGTCGTCTCGGCGACGCCGAACGAGCGGTACTGGTCCTTGCGGGGCAGGCCGTCCTCGAAGACCACCATCGACGCCACGACGTTCGTGCCGCTCAGGTGCGACACGTCGAAGCATTCGATGCGCAGCGGCGCCTCGGCCAGCCCCAGCGCCTCTTGCAGATCCGTGAGGGCCTGCGTACGCGCGACGTAGTCGCTCGTGCGACGGGTCTTGTGCAGCATGAGAGCCTGCTGCGCATTGAGGCTCGCGGTGCGCATCAGGTCGGCCTTCGCGCCGCGCTGCGCCACCTGGATCGTCACGTTCTTGCCGCGGCGCTCGCGCAGCCATTCCTCGAGGTCGGCCGCGTCTTCGGGCATCGCCGGAACGAGCACCTGCTTCGGGATGTCCGCTGCCGCGGCGTTTCCGTAGGTGCGCTGCAGCACCTGGTCGACGAGGTCGCCGCCGGAGATGTCGATCTCTTTCTCGATCGTCGTCGCTCGCACGCCGCGGACGCGCCCGCCGCGGATGACGAAGTGCTGCACCGTGGCCGCCAGCTCGTCCTCCGCGATGCCGAACAGGTCGGCGTCGGTGTCCGCCGACAGCACCAGCGCGCTCTTGTTGAGCACCGCGTCGATGGACTGCAGCTTGTCGCGGTAGACGGCTGCCGCCTCGTAGTCCATGGCAGCGGATGCCTCCCGCATGCGCGCGGTCAGCGCCCGGGTGAAGCGCTGGTCGCCGCCCGACATGAAGGCGATGAAGTCGTCGACGATCGCGCGGTGCTCCTCGATCGTCACCTTCATCGAGCACGGTCCGCCGCAGCGTCCGATCTGGCCCGGGAAACAGGGACGGCCGGTGGCCATCGCCTTCTTGTACGACGAGTCGCTGCAGGTGCGGATCGGGAACACCTTGATCATCAGGTCGATCGTGTCGTGCACCGCCCACACCTTCGGATACGGGCCGAAGTACTTCGCCCCGGGGATGCGGCGGTTTCGCGTGACGATCACCCGCGGCGCCTCGTCGGCGAGGGTGATCGCCATGAACGGGTACGACTTGTCGTCCTTGTAGCGGACGTTGAAGGGCGGGTCGAACTCCTTGATCCACTGGTACTCCAGCTGCAGTGAGTCGACGTCGGTCGCCACCACCGTCCACTCGACGGACGACGCCGTCGTCACCATGCGACGCGTGCGCTCGTGCAGCGTGTGCAGCGGCGCGAAGTAGTTCGACAGCCGGGCACGCAGATTCTTCGCCTTGCCGACGTACAGCACGCGCCCGTCGGCGTCGCGGAACCGGTACACCCCGGGGTTGGTGGGGATCTCCCCCGGCTTCGGCTTGTACGGGACCGTGGGTGCGGATCGTGCCATGCCGCTCAGCCGGCCTTGCGGGCCCCGACGAGCTCGGGCACCGCGTGCGTGGGAGCGCTCAGGCCGAGCACCTCGGCCAGGAACGCGCCGGTGTGGCTGCCCTCGGCCCCCGCGACCTGCTCGGGCGTGCCCGTCGCGATGACCTGGCCGCCGCCGGCGCCGCCCTCGGGACCGAGGTCGATGACCCAGTCGGACGACTTGATCACGTCGAGGTTGTGCTCGATGACGATGACGGTATTGCCCTTGTCGACGAGGCCGTTGAGCACCTCGAGGAGCTTGCGGACGTCCTCGAAGTGCAGGCCCGTCGTCGGCTCGTCGAGCACATAGATCGAGCGGCCGTTGGTGCGGCGCTGCAGCTCGGTCGCGAGCTTGACGCGCTGCGCCTCGCCGCCCGACAGGGTCGTGGCGGACTGCCCGAGACGCACATACCCGAGCCCCACGTCGACGAGCGTCTTGAGGTAGCGGTGGATGGCCTGGATCGGCTCGAAGAACTCGGCAGCCTCGGCGATCGGCATCTCGAGCACCTCGGCGATGTTCTTTCCCTTGTAGTGCACGGCGAGGGTGTCGCGGTTGTACCGCTTGCCGTGACACACCTCGCAGTCGACGTACACGTCGGGCAGGAAGTTCATCTCGATCTTGATCGTGCCGTCGCCGGCGCACGCCTCGCAACGACCGCCCTTGACGTTGAACGAGAACCTGCCCTGCTGGTAGCCGCGCATCTTCGCCTCCGCCGTCGAGGCGAAGAGCTTGCGGATGTGGTCGAAGACCCCCGTGTAGGTCGCGGGGTTCGACCGCGGCGTGCGGCCGATCGGCGACTGGTCGACGTTGATCACCTTGTCGAAGTGCTCGAGCCCCTCGATCGACTCATACGGCGCCGGCTCCGTGGACGACCCGTAAAGGTGCTGCGCGACGGCCTGATACAGCGTGTCGTTGATGAGCGTGGACTTGCCGGAGCCGG
>NZ_JBQCIP010000195.1:0-8380 GCF_051953575.1 Microbacterium sp. | reverse complement strand
GACCTCAAGCACTTCCGCGACTCCATGCGGATCCCGATCTCGGACGCGCAGCTCGAAGAGAACCCGTACCTTCCGCCGTACTACAACCCCGGCGCGCAGGACGAGACGATCCAGTACATGCTCGAGCGCCGTCGCGGCCTGGGCGGATTCCTTCCGGAGCGGCGCAGCCACCACGTCGGTCTGCAGCTGCCGGGCGACGACGCATACGCGCTGCCCAAGAAGGGCTCGGGCACGCAGGAGATCGCCACGACGATGGCGTTCGTCCGCCTGCTGAAGGACCTGCTGCGTGCGAAGGACTTCGGTCACCGCATCGTGCCGATCATCCCCGACGAGGCGCGCACGTTCGGCATGGACGCGTACTTCCCGACGGCGAAGATCTACAACCCGCACGGCCAGAACTACACCTCGGTCGACCGCGAGCTGCTGCTCGCCTACAAGGAGAGCCCGCAGGGCCAGATCGTCCATGTGGGCATCAACGAAGCCGGCGCTGTCGCCGCCTTCACCGCCGCCGGCACGTCGTACGCGACGCACGGCGAGCCGCTGATCCCGGTGTACGTCTTCTACTCGATGTTCGGGTTCCAGCGCACCGGCGACGCCCAGTGGGCGGCAGGCGACCAGATGGCGCGCGGCTTCATCATCGGCGCGACCGCGGGTCGCACGACGCTGACCGGCGAGGGCCTGCAGCACGCCGACGGCCACTCGCAGCTCCTGGCGTCGACCAACCCGGCGACGGTGTCGTACGACCCCGCGTACGGATACGAGATCGCGCACATCGTGCGTTCGGGTCTCGACCGCATGTACGGCGGCAACCACCCCGACCCCAACGTCATGTACTACCTCACGGTGTACAACGAGCCGCTCGTCCAGCCCGCCGAGCCGGCGGATGTCGACGTCGACGGCATCGTGCGCGGCATCCACCGCATCTCGGTCGCCGAGGGCGAGGGCCCGCGCGCCCAGCTCCTCGCGTCGGGCGTGGGCGTGCCGTGGGCGCTCGAGGCGCAGCAGCTGCTGCGCGACGACTGGGGCGTGCAGGCCGACGTGTGGTCGGTCACGTCGTGGTCCGAGCTGCGCCGCGACGGTCTCGCCGCCGACGAGCACAACTTCCTCTACCCGGGCGAGGAGCCGCGCACGGCGTACCTCACCGAGAAACTGCAGGGTGCCGCCGGTCCCGTTGTCGCCGTCAGCGACTTCATGCACGCGGTCCAGGACCAGATCCGTCCGTGGGTGCCCAACCGCTTCGCGACGCTGGGTGCCGACGGCTTCGGCTTCTCGGACACGCGCGCCGCCGCCCGCCGGTTCTTCAAGATCGACGGCCCGTCGGTCGTGGTGCGCACGCTCCAGTCCCTGGCCGAGGAGGGTGTGGTCGACCGCAGCCTCGCGGCTCAGGCGATCGAGAAGTACCGCCTGCACGACGTGACCGCCGGAACGAGCGGGAACGCGGGCGGCGAGAGCTGATCCGCCCATGGGCAAGCCTGTCGAGGTGATGGACAAGTCCGAGACGCTCGCGTGGCTGCGGCGCATCTCGGGCGACATCGCCACGGTCACCATCAAGAGGCTCGAAGACACGCTGCCCTGGTACGCCGAGATGCCACCGGCCCGACGGTCCGCCGTCGGGCTGGTGGCCCAGGCGGGCATCACCTCGTTCATCCAGTGGTACGACGACCCCGGCTCGACGCCGTGGATCGCGTCCGACATCTTCGCGGCGGCGCCCCGCGAGCTGCTGCGCAGCGTGAGCCTGCAGCAGACGCTGCAGCTGATCCGGGTGACCGTCGAGGTCACCGAGGAGCGCGTCGCCGGAAAGGGCGATGACCTCCGCGAGGCCATCCTCCTCTACTCCCGCGAAGTGGCCTTCGCGGCCGCCGACGTCTACGCGCGGGCCGCGGAGGCTCGGGGGCTGTGGGACGCGCGCCTGGAGGCGCTCGTCGTCGATTCGATCCTGACCGGCGAGGCCGACGAGGAGCTGCCCAGCCGCATCGCGGCGCTCGGGTGGCACGGGCACGGCGAGGTCGCGGTGCTCGTGGGCACGACCCCTGCGCAGTTCGACGTCGACCAGCTGCGCCGCACTGCCCGCAAGCTCGACGTGGACGTGCTCATCGGCGTGCAGGGCTCACGCCTCGTCTTGGTGCTCGGCCGCGCCGAGCCGCCGGCGGGGTCCGAGGACGTCGCCCCGGAGCTGCCGTTCGGCGAGATCGCGAAGCGCCTGGAGCCGGGGTTCGGCGCGGGCTACCTCGTGCTCGGCCCCACGGTGCCGGCGCTGGTCGACGCGAGCCAGAGCGCCCGGGCGGCGCTCGCGGGGTTCGCGGTGGCCCGGGCCTGGCGGCACGCGCCGCGACCGGTGGAGGCCGATGACCTGCTGCCCGAGCGGGCGCTCGCGGGCGACCCACTGGCGAAGCTGACGCTGGTGGAGCGCATCTACCGTCCGCTGCAGTCGCACAGCGCGGACCTCGTCTCGACGCTGTGGGCGTACCTCGACAACGGCCGGTCACTGGAGGCGACGGCGCGCGAGCTGTTCGTCCACCCGAACACCGTGCGGTACCGCCTCAAGCGGGTCTCCGAGGTGATCGGGTGGGATGCCACCGGCCCCCGCGAGGCCCTCATCCTTCAGACCGCGCTCATCCTCGGATCGATCGGGACGGATGCCACCCGCCGGCGTCCCGCTGCGGCCCGGCGCGGTCCGCTCTGACTTCTCGGCCCCACGTCGGTGTGGGACGCGCACAAAGCTCTGCGGAATTCTTGTGACGGTGTCGCCAGAACCCGCGGGGTGATCCTTGGCAGGATGGAACGGTGCGTATCGCTGTCTTTCCCGGGCAGGGCTCCCAGTCCCCCGGCTTCCTGACTCCCTGGCTCGAACTCGACGGCACCGCCGACCGGCTGGCCCAGTACTCCGAGTGGTCGGGTGTCGACCTCGTCGCCGCCGGAACCGAGTGGGACGCCGACCGCATCCGCGACACCCAGGTCGCACAGCCGCTCATCGTCGCGGCGAGCCTGCTGTCATGGAACGCGCTCCCCGACCGCGCCGGCATCGCCGGTGTGGCCGGCCACTCGGTGGGCGAGTTCGCCGCTGCTGCGGCCGCCGGCATCCTGAGCGAGCAGGCCGCACTCACCCTCGTCGGCATCCGCGGACGCGCCATGGCCGAGGCCGCTGCGGCCGCCGAGACCGGCATGAGCGCCGTGATCGGCGGCGACGAGGCCGCCGTGCTCGCGCGTCTCGCCGAGCTCGGTCTCGCGCCGGCCAACTACAACGGCGGCGGGCAGCTCGTCGTCGCGGGGGCCGTCGAGGCCCTGCAGACGCTGGCCGCCGAGCCGGTCGCCGGCACGCGCGTCATCCCGCTGCAGGTGGCGGGCGCCTTCCACACGCACTACATGGCTCCGGCTGTCGAGGCGCTGCGCGCGGCGGCGGCCGAGGTCGCGGCATCCGACCCGTCCGTCACCATCTGGACCAACCGCGACGGCTCGGCCGTCGCCTCGGGCGCCGCGGTCGTGGAGCTGCTCGTCGACCAGGTCGCCTCGCCGGTGCGCTGGGATCTGTGCATGGCGTCTTTCGCGGACACCGGTGTGTCGGGCATCGTGGAGCTGTCGCCGGCGGGGACGCTGGTCGGACTCGCGAAGCGTGCTCTGCGCGGGACCCCGGCCGTTGCCGTCAAGACACCCGACGACCTGGAGGCCGCCGCCGCGCTGGTGGCCGCCGCCGCCTGACCCGGAGAGAAGCATGACCCGCACCCTCGTCCAGCCCACCGGGCCGGCCCACACCCGCATCTACTCCTACGGCGCCGCCCGTGGCGAGATCGCGGTCCCCAATGACGACCTCATCGGTCCCATCGACTCCAGCGACGAGTGGATCCGTCAGCGAACGGGCATCGTCACCCGCATGCGGGCCGTTCCCGAGACCGATGCGATCGACCTCGCGACGGATGCCGCACGCGAGGCCATCGAGCGGTCCGGGGTGGACGCGAGCCAGGTCGACGCGGTGATCGTCGCCACGATCAGCAACCCGAAGCAGACGCCGTCGGTGTCGGCGATCGTCGCCGACCGCGTCGGCGCCAACCCGGCGGCGGCGTACGACCTCAACGCCGCGTGCGCGGGCTTCGCCTACGGCATCGCGCAGGCGGACGCCCTCATCCGTGCCGGCGCCGCGCACTACGCCGTCGTGATCGGCACCGAGAAGCTCAGCGACATCGTCGACCCGACCGACCGGAGCATCTCGTTCCTGCTCGGTGACGGGGCGGGCGCGGCCGTGGTGGGCCCGAGCGACACCCCGGGCATCGGCCCGACCGTGTGGGGCTCGGACGGCTCGAAGGCGGACGCCGTCGGCATGAACCACACCCTCACCGAGTTCCGCGACGGCGCCGCGCCGTGGCCGACGCTCCGCCAGGAGGGCCCGACCGTGTTCCGGTGGGCCGTGTGGGAGATGGTGAAGGTCGCACGCCAGGCCCTCGAAGAGGCCGGGGTCGAGGCCTCCGATCTGGCCGCCTTCGTCCCGCACCAGGCGAACATGCGCATCGTCGACGAGTTCGCGAAGCAGCTGAAGCTGCCCGAGAGCGTCGTCATCGCCCGCGACATCGAGACGACCGGCAACACGTCCGCCGCGTCCATCCCGCTGGCCACGCACCGCCTGCTCGAGGAGCACCCCGAGCTGAGCGGCGGACTGGCGCTGCAGATCGGCTTCGGCGCCGGACTGGTGTTCGGCGCCCAGGTCGTCGTCCTCCCCTGACCCGGCGAGCCGCGACCCTAGACTGATTCCCGGCCCGTCCGGGCACCGAAATATCCCTGACCCACAGGCCCCTAACAAACAGGAGAATCCCATGGCATTCACCAACGACGAGGTCCTCGCCGGACTCGCCGAGCTCATCACCGACGAGACGGGCATCTCGGCCGACGAGGTCGCCCTCGAGAAGTCGTTCACCGACGACCTCGACATCGACTCGATCTCGATGATGACGATCGTCGTCAACGCCGAGGAGAAGTTCGGCGTGACGATCCCCGACGACGAGGTCAAGAACCTCAAGACGGTCGGCGACGCCGTCACCTTCATCACGTCCAACCAGGCGTAATCCCTCCGGTGGGGGCTGCGGCCCCCACCGGCATGAACCCCATGAGGATCTAGAACGACATGAGCAACTCCCGCATCGTCGTGACCGGCATCGGCGCTTCGTCGCCGCTCGGCGGCACGGCTCCCGAGAGCTGGTCCGCGCTCCTGGACGGCGTCTCCGGCACCCGCACCCTCGAATACGACTGGGTCGAGCAGTACCAGCTGCCCGTCACGTTCGCGGCCGAGGCCAAGGTGCGTCCCGACACCGTGCTCGAGCGCCCCGTCGCGAAGCGCCTTGACCCTTCTTCGCAGTTCGCGCTCGTCGCGGCGATGGAGGCGTGGGCGGATGCGGGCAGCCCCGAGGTGGAGCCCGAGCGCCTGGGCGTGGACTTCGCGACCGGCATCGGCGGGCTGCACACCCTGCTCGACGGGTGGGACATCCTGCGCGAGAAGGGCCCGCGACGGGTGCTGCCCATGACGGTGCCGATGCTCATGCCCAACGCGGCCGCCGGCAACCTCTCGCTGCACTTCAACGCCCGCGCGTATGCGCGCACGGTTGCGAGCGCGTGCGCGTCGAGCACGGAGTCGATCGTGAACGCGATCGAGCACATCCGTGCGGGGTACGCCGACGTCGTCATCGCGGGTGGCACCGAATCGGTCATCCACCCGGTGACGCTGGCCGCGTTCTCATCCATGCAGGCCCTCTCGAAGCGCAACGACGATCCTGCGACGGCTTCGCGCCCGACGAGCATCGACCGTGACGGCTTCGTCATGGGCGAAGGCGCCGCGGCGCTGATCCTCGAGACCGAGGAGCACGCGCGTGCACGCGGCGCGAAGATCTACGCCGCTGTCGTGGGCGGGGGCGTCACCGCGGACTCGTACCACATCACCGCCAACGACCCCGAGGGTCTCGGTGCCTCGCGCGCCGTGCGCCTCGCTCTCGACATGGCAGGCGCCTCGGTCGACGATGTGACGCACATCAACGCGCACGCCACGTCGACTCCCGTCGGCGATCCGAACGAGTACAGCGCGCTGCGCTCGGTGTTCGGCCCGCGGATCGACGAGATCCCGGTGTCGGCCACCAAGGCGTCCACCGGGCACCTGCTCGGCGGCACCGGCGCGCTCGAGGCGATCTTCACCGTGCTGGCGCTGCGCGACCGCGTCGCTCCCCCGACGATCAACCTGACGACACAGGACCCCGAGGTGCCGTTCCGCATCTCGGGCACTCCGACGCCGCTGGGCGACGGCGATCAGCTCGCCATCAGCAACTCGTTCGGCTTCGGCGGTCACAACGCCGTCGCCGCGTTCGCCTCGGTCTGAGGCATCCGCCGCAGATCGTCGCAGACGACGAAGACGCCCTCCGGGAAGCCTCCGGAGGGCGTCTGTCGTGTCAGGCGGTGGTTCGCGGTCCCGCAACCCGGGATTCATGGCCTCCGAGCCTCGGTAATGGCGCCTCGCACCGCCTGCGTCTGTTGAGGTGGGCTGCGTCAGCCCACCTTGTGGAGCCACACGACGGGTGCGTCGTCGCTGGCGTGGCGGAACGGCTCGAGCTCTTCGTCCCACGCCGCGCCGAGCGCGACCTGGAGTTCGCGGGTGAGCTCGAGCGGGTCGCTGCCCGAGATCTCGAGCGCGTATCGGATGCGGTCCTCCCCGATGACGACGTTGCCTGCGGAGTCGGTCTGGGCGTAGTGGATGCCGAGGCCCGGCGTGTGCAGCCAACGACCGCCGTCGCTGCGCGGCGTGGGATCCTCGGTGACTTCGAACCGCAGATGCTCCCAGCCGCGGATCGCGGTCGCGAGGGCGGCGCCGGTGCCCGCCGAACCCTCCCAGTAGAACTCCGCACGCCGACTGCCCGCCAGGACCGGCTGATCCGTCCAGTCGAAGCTCACCGCGCGGCCGAGTGCGCGGCCCACGGCCCATTCCAGATGGGGGCACAACGCTCGTGGCGCAGAGTGGATGAAGATCACCCCGCGCGCCTGTGGTGTCGCCATGATCTCTCCGTTCGTCAGGTGCGTCTTCCCCTACGACCTGGGACGGTGTCATGGCTGCTGTTCGGTTGTGCTGCCGCCATTATGGCCGAGAGGGCGTGGAAATCACAAGACTGTGATTTCCACGCCCTCTCGGGGGTGAGGGAGGCTCAGGCCTCGCTCATGGCCTGGACCTCGGCCTTGCCCTTGGCGGCGTAATAGGCGGCGCGGGCCGCGTCGCGGCGGGCCTGCTCGGCCTGGCCGGCGTCGAGGACGTCCTGCGGAACCTCGAACTGAGGCGCCGTCGGCACGCCGTGGTACTTCTCGATGTAGGCGTCGAGCTCGGGGCCCGACTCCCACGAGGTGATGAGGCAGTAGCGCGGCTCGGTGCCGTCGTGGTGCACGGCGTGCCACAGACGCTGCGTGTCGACGATGAGCTGCGCGCCCGCCGGCAGCGCCACGCGGTACTCGATGCTCGGGTCGGTGCGGTTCTCACGCAGCACGAAGTAGCTGTTCTTGTCGTCGGTGAGGTTGAAGAATCCGCGCACGACCCAGCCGGTGCCGTCCGGGTTCAGGCGGTTGTTGTCGTCCTGGTGCAGGTTGTACAGCGCGTCCGCGTACGAGTTCGGCTGCAGTTCGATGATGCGGCAGCGGCCGACGTTGGCGCCGGGCTCCTGCGCGCGCTCGGTGAGCGTCGGCGCGAGCGCGGTCTGCGCGGGGATCCAGACGCCGTCCTTGTCGGTGCGCGGCGGCGTGTGGTTCCAGAAGCCGTTGCACTCGATCTCACCCTTGGCCGACGCAAGCGGCGCGAAGCGGGTGTCACCCGACGACTTCCAGTCGACGTACTCGATGTCGAGCCATTCCTTCGGGTCGATCTCCTTGCCGTAGGAGTCGAGCACCACGAAGCCGGTCTCATCGAGAGCGGCGGACTTGATGTAA
This sequence comes from Microbacterium sp., assembly GCF_051953575.1. GTDB lineage: Bacteria > Actinomycetota > Actinomycetes > Actinomycetales > Microbacteriaceae > Microbacterium. The sequence goes on along the minus strand of NZ_JBQCIP010000195.1, from coordinate 445 downwards.
CCCATGACGAATCATGCCTTTCGGTCAGTGAGCCAGCACGTTTTAACAGGCTCAACTTAGGCAAGCCTACCTCGGGGCTCGGAAGGGGCCCGGTGGCCCGGCCGTGAATAACCGGGCCCGCCCGTCGCCCGGCTCCCGGGTATCCCGCCCTCATAGACTGGGAAGGCTATGGTCACTGCCACGAACGTCGACGCAACTGCTGTCAACACGGTCGGGTGGCTGTCAGCCGCGGACTGGACGATCGTCGTGCCGGTCTACCAGCGGCAGTACCGGTGGGACATCGGCGGGTGCGAACAGCTCCTCGCCGACATCCGCGCGGTGGCAGACCTCGACGACCGTCACATGCACTTCATCGGGTCCATCCTGTCGTCCGCGAGCGGCGAGGGTTCCGACGCGGAGCTGGTGCTGATCGACGGTCAGCAGCGGACGACGACGCTCATGCTGC
>NZ_JBQCIP010000194.1:0-4892 GCF_051953575.1 Microbacterium sp. | reverse complement strand
CCCGTCCTTCGTCGTCACCCTGGGTCTGTTCCTCGGCTTCCAGGGCCTCGCGCTCGTCGTCATCGGCTCGGGCGGTCAGTTCCGCCTCGAGGTCCCCGAGCTCATCGCCCTGCAGAACGGCAACCTGCCGGTCTGGGGCGGTTGGGTGATGCTCGCCGTCATGCTGCTGATCTCCGGCGGCACGGCGTTCTGGGACCGCGCGCGCCGCACCCGTGCGGGCGTTCCGAACCGTGCCCTGTCGCTGGTGTTCATCAAGCTGGCGGCGATCGCCGTCGGCGGTGGGATCGTGGTCTACTTCCTCAACCAGAACCGCGGCCAGTCGGTCGTCGAGGTCGCCGGTGTCCCGATCGTCGTTCCCATCGTCCTGACCCTGCTGTGGCTCGGCACGTTCCTGCTGGATCGCACCAAGTTCGGCCGCTACCTCTACGCGATCGGCGGCAACGCCGAGGCTGCACGCCGGTCGGGCGTGAAGGTCCGCTGGATCAAGTGGTGGGCGTTCGTGATCTGTTCCGCCCTCGCGGTGTTCTCGGGTCTGCTCAGCGTCGCGCGCGTCGGCGCCGTGGACGCCACCGTCGGACGCGACATCGTCCTGTCGGGCGTCGCCGCGGCAGTGGTCGGCGGCGTCAGCCTCTTCGGCGGACGCGGTCGCCTGGTCCACGCGGCCATCGGCGCCCTGGTGATCGCCACGATCACCAACGGCCTCGGCCTGCTGAACCTGCCGGCCGGCATCAACCTGCTGGTGACCGGCGGCGTGCTGATCCTCGCGGCCACCGTCGACGCCCTGTCGCGGGTGCGCTCCGGCGGCGTGCGTATGTAGCGCGCCTCCACGACCGAAGAGCGCCGGGCGGATGCTGCCGCCCGGCGCTCTTCGCGTGTCGGGGGCCGTCAGCCCCGCTGCGCGAGCACCTCGTCGACCCAGACGGGCACCAGTTCGCCCGCACGACCGGCGCGGGCGTCGTCGAACGGCACGGCCGGGTCGCTCGGCTCGAGGTTGAGCTCCACGGTCCGCGCGCCGAATGCGGAGGCGAGCGCGACGTACCCGGCTGCCGGGTACACCTCGCCCGAGGTGCCGATCGACACGAAGACATCGCACGCGACCACGGCCTGCTCGATGCGGTCGAGGCCGTACGGCATCTCGCCGAACCACACGACGTCGGGGCGCAGCATCCGCTCTCCGCACTCGGGGCACGGGGGCCGGTCGATGAGGTCGCCGTCCCAGGCGGGACGCGCGCCGCACGACAGACAGCGGGCGCGGCGCAGTTCGCCGTGCATGTGCACGAGGTTGCGGCTGCCTGCACGGTCGTGCAGGTCGTCGACGTTCTGCGTCACCACGAGGAGCTCGTCGCCGATCGCCCCTTCGAGCCGGGCGAGGGCCCGGTGCGCCGCATTGGGGACGGTGGATGCCACCGCCCGGCGCCGAGCGTCGTAGAAGGCGAGCACGGCGTCGGGGTCCCGCTCGAAGCCCTCGGGCGTCGCGACGTCCTCGATGCGGTGCCCCTCCCACAGCCCGTCACCGCCGCGGAAGGTGGGCACTCCGCTCTCGGCCGAGATGCCGGCGCCGGTCAGCACGACGATGCGCATGAGCCCAGTCTCTCGCACCGTGTGCGCCGGCCGGATTCAGCCCCGCAGCAGTGCGCGCAGCGACTGGATCGTGTCGGCCTCGTCGGGGCTCTTGTCGGGCCGGTAGCCCTTGACGCGCGCGAAGCGGAGCGCCACCCCGCCCGGGTAGCGCGCCGACCGCTGCACCCCGTCGATCGCGATCTCGACGACCGTCACCGGCTGCACGTGCACTGCGTAGGCCGACCGATGGGTCTCGATGGTCGGGAAGTGCTCGGTCTGCCAGCGCAGCGTCGCATCGGTGAGCCCCTTGAACGTCTTGCCGACCATGACGAAGCCGCCGGGGTCGCCGAACTCGCCTGCGGGATCGCGCGCGCCCAGGTGCAGGTTCGAGAGCAGCCCGGTGCGCCGGCCCGACCCGGGTTCGACGGCGAGCACGACGAGGTCGTACGTGAGGACGGGTTTGACCTTGAGCCAGCTCTTGCCCCGGCGCCCCGCCGCGTAGGGGGCGTCGAGAGCCTTCACCATCACGCCTTCGTGGCCGGCGGCCAGTGCTTCGCGTGAGAAGAGCTCCGCCTGTTCCGGGTCGTCGGTGATGATGCCGGGCATGCGCGCGTCGCCGGCGACACGGGCAAGAGCCTCGAGCCGCGCCGACAGGGGCTCGTCGAGCAGGTCCCGGCCGTCGAGGTGGAGGATGTCGAAGAACCACGGACGCAGCACCGCGGCCGCCTCGGTCTCGGACCCGAATCGCGCCATCGTGTCTTGGAATGGCCGAGGACCCCCGTCCTCGTCGAGTGTGAGCGTCTCGCCGTCGAGGATCACCTGGGCCGCGGGCAGGGCGCGCACGGCGTCGACGATCTCGGGCACGCGGTGGGTGATCTCGGCGAGGCTGCGCGTGTACACGTGCACCTCGTCGCCGTCGCGATGGACCTGGATGCGGGCGCCGTCGAGCTTGTACTCGACGGACGCCGCCACCGCCGACCCGTCCGCGCCGAGCCCGGCGAGCGCTTCCGTCGTGCTGCCCGCTGTCGAGGCGAGCATCGGCATGACGGGGCGGCCGACCCGGAGCCCGACGGCGTCGAGCTCTGCGGCGCTTCCGGTCAGCGCGAGCAGGGCGGTCTCGCCGAGGTCGCCCGAGAGCATCGCCGCCCGCCGGACCGCGGCAGGAGTGCGGTCGGCGGCCTTCGCGACCGCGTCGAGCAGGACGCCCTCGAGCGCGCCCGTGCGGAGTTCGCCGAGCAGGATCCGCGCGAGGAGGTCCCACTCCCCCGGCGTCGCGCGGCGCGCGAGCCCCTCGAGCTCGGCGGAGCGCACGCCGGCCGAGCCGGGTCCGTCGGCGCCCGCGAGCCGGTCCAGCGCAGCATCCACCTCGGTGAGGGTGAGCGACGGCTCCTCGGCGTGCGGCACAGCGAGAGCGGTGACGCTCCGCCACCCGACGCCGAGGCGACCCTGTCGCGGCGCGGCGAGCAGAAGCCCGACGGCGGGCACGATCTCGTCCGGGTCGAGCCGGCGCAGCACGTCGGCGAGCGCCGCGACCTTGGCCAGACGAGACGAGGTCGCGGCGACGGCATCCGTCGCCGTCACGAGCTCCTGCAGCAGCATGTCGCGATTCTCGCACCGGGCGCCGACACCGCCCTACACGGCGGCGGCCGCCGCTTCGGCGAATGCGAGATAGTCCGCCGCGTCGTCGCCGGCCACGATCGCCCGCAGCACGACCTCGTCGACGGCGGCGCGGTACGCGTCCAGCCCGGCGGCGAAGCCGTCGGGACGCAGCACCGTGTCGCGGGAACGGATGCCGAGCCGCGCGAAGTTCGCGGCGTACGACGGGTACCCGGCATAGCGCTCGGCCTCGACGTCGAGCCGGTCGAGCGCTGCGGGATCGGCGGCCGCGCGCACATAGAGGGCGATGTGCGCCGCGGCGGAGACGGAGTGCGCCTCGCGGGACTGCGCCTGGGCGGCGTCGGGGGTCAGCCAGCTGAGCAGGAGCCCGTCGGAGGCGTCCGCCCCGAGCCGTCGCATCTTCGGGCCCAGCGCACCCACCACCACACGCGCCTCGGACCCTGCTCGCAGGGCGGCGGCGGCATCCCTCATCCGGTCCAGCGCGCCGACGGCGCCCCCGGAACCCGACCCGATGCCCAGCGCCAGTCGCTCCTCGGGCAACCCGAGCGCGCCGATCTGTTCGATGATCGACGCGGGGGTGCGGCGATCCATCGGCAGCACGCCGGTGGCCAGCACGAGGTGCTCCGTCACCGCGGCGGCCGCGGCCAGCACCTCCAGCGCGTCGGCTCCCGGAGTGTCGTTGACCCAGAGTGCGTGGAACCCCGCCCGCTCCACCTCAGGCGCGAGCCGCGCCGCGACGTCGGCGCCCGCGGCGGCCGCGATGCCGATCGAGACGACCGCGCTCATCGTGCCGCCGTCACGAGCCGAGCGACCTCGCCGGTCGCGTCGTAGAACTCGGCGAGGTCCACGCGCGACGACGGCAGCAGGATCACGTCGTCGACGCCCGCCGCGAAGAACGCCTGTGCTCCGTCCGCCACCTGTTCGGGCGTGCCCCACAGCGCTCGCGCACCCGGGTCGGCGTGCTCGTCGCCGACATCGGCCAGTGCACGCGCCTCGGCGTCGGCGCCGAACGCGGCGACGACGAACGCCACCGTCTCGTGCGGTCCGCTGCGGCCGGCCGCCTCGCGGCCCTCGCGGATCGTCGCGACGCGCTCCGCCAGCTCCTCGGGGGTGTGCCGGGAGTCGAGCACGGTCCCGTCGGCCACCTCGCCGCTGAGGCCCACGGTCTTGGGGCCTTCGGCGGCGGCGTACACGCGCGGCGCCGTCGCGGGCGGGTAGTCCAGGGCGACGTCGTCGAGGGTGACGTAGCGACCCTCGACGCTGACCCGCTCCCCGGCGAGCAGAGCCCGCAGCGCGGGCACATACTCCCGCATGAGGGTGAGCGGCGATGCCACGCGCGCCCCGGCCTGCCCCATCCACTGCTGCACGCCGTGGCCGACACCGGGGAGCAGGCGCCCGGGGAACAGCCGCTCCAGCGTCGCGATCTCCATCGCGGTCGCCGCGACGTTGCGCAGCGGCATGGGTTCGATGCCGATCCCGAGCTTCAGGTTCTCGGTCCACGCGAGCGCGGCGCCGACCGTGGCGAACGAGGACTGCTTGAAGCAGTCCTCCCACACCCACAGCTCGGGCACGCCCGCCCGCTCGGCCGCGACCACGGCGTCGTGGAACTCGTCGGGGGTGTGCGTGTACGGGTTGAAGATCGCGCCGATGCGGGTCATGCACCCACTCTGGCAGGAGCGGCCGACACCCGCGACGCGGACGTCGCGGGTGTCGGC
>NZ_JBQCIP010000193.1:0-3361 GCF_051953575.1 Microbacterium sp. | reverse complement strand
CGTCCTCACCGACACGATCCTGTCGCTCGGCATGATGATCTGCTTCTACTACGGCCTCACCGCGTTCGCGTGCGTCTGGTACTTCCGCAAGCAGTGGTTCGACTCGGCGCGGAGCTTCTTCTTCACGTTCCTGTTCCCGCTGGTCGGCGGTGCCATTCTCGCGGTGCTGTTCGTGACGACCCTCATCGACTCGATGGACCCGGCGTACGGCAGCGGATCCAACATCGGCGGCGTCGGCCTCGTGTTCGTGCTCGGCGTCGGCATCATCGTCGTCGGCGTCGTCATCATGATCTGGCAGGCGATCAAGCGTCCGGCGTTCTTCCGCGGTGAGACACTCAGTATCGACGCGCCCCCGAGCCTTCGACGTGCCGGCCGCTGACCGGCAGACTGACCCCATCCCTTCGATCGGAGAAGCACCCATGAGCGACTACGCCGTCGTCAACCCCGCCACGGGCGAGACCCTGGCCACCTATCCGACCATCACCGACGAGGCCCTCGAGGCCGCCATCGCGGGGGCGGATGCCGCCTACCGCACGTGGCGGAACACGCCGGTCGACGAGCGCGCGGCCCGCATCCGCAAGGTCGCCGACCTGCACCGCGAGCGCCGCGAGGAGCTCGCCGAGATCATCGTGCGCGAGATGGGCAAGCCCCTGGAGGCGGCGCTCGGCGAGGTCGACTTCGCGGCCGACATCACGCAGTACTACGCGGACCACGCCGATCGCATCACCGGCGACCAGCCGCTGGACATCGAGGGCGAGGGCACCGCGGTGATCCGCCGTTCGCCGCTCGGCGTGCTGCTGGGCATCATGCCGTGGAACTTCCCGTACTACCAGGTCGCCCGCTTCGCGGCGCCGAACCTCGTCGTCGGCAACACGATCCTGCTCAAGCACGCTCCGCAGTGCCCCGAGTCGGCCGCCGCGATCGCACAGCTGTACGCCGACGCCGGCCTGGGCGGCGAGTACACGAACATCTACGCCACGAACGACCAGGCTGCCGCCGTCATCGCCGACCGCCGCGTGCAGGGCGTGTCGGTCACCGGCTCGGAGCGCGCGGGCGCGGCGGTCGCCGAGATCGCCGGCCGCAACCTCAAGAAGGTGGCCCTCGAGCTCGGTGGCTCGGACCCGTTCATCCTCCTGTCGACCGACGACCTGGATGCCACGGTCGAGGCGGCGGTCGCCGCGCGCCTGGACAACAACGGCCAGTCCTGCAACGCCGCGAAGCGCTTCATCGTGGTGGAGGGCCTGTACGACGCGTTCCTCGAGAAGTTCACGGCGGCGATGGCCGGCGCCAAGGTCGGCGACCCGTTCGCCGACGACACCGTGCTGGGCCCGCTGTCGTCGCTCACGGCCGCGGAGCGCCTGGCCGCGCAGGTCGACAACGCGGTGGCGCAGGGCGCGACCCTCGTCGCCGGCGGCGTGCGCGACGGCGCCTACTACCCGGGCACCGTGCTCACGGACGTGACGAGCGACATGGACGCGTACCGCGAGGAGTTCTTCGGCCCGGTCGGCGTCGTCTACAAGGTCGCCGACGAAGACGCCGCCGTGGCGCTCGCCAACGACACGAGCTTCGGTCTCGGCTCGTACGTGTTCACGACCGACGAGGAGCAGGCCGCTCGCATCGCCGACAAGATCGACGCCGGCATGGTCTACGTCAACGTGGTCCTGGCCGACGAGCCCGCGCTGCCCTTCGGCGGCGTGAAGCGCTCCGGCACGGCCCGTGAGATGGGATTCCTCGCCGCCGACGAGTTCGTCAACAAGAAGCTCATCCGCGTCGGCGCCTGACCCCGGAATTGCGAAAGGGTACGTTTCCGCCGCGGAAACGTGCCCTTTCGCGTGTCAGAGGCGGATGCGGGCCTCGACGAGGGCCTCGTCGGCCCACTGCAGCTGCTGCGGCGTTCCCCAGCGGGTCGCGGCATCCCGCGCCGCCTCGAACGCCGTGAGCGCCTCGGCCACCCGCCCGGCATCGAGCAGCCGCCAGCCGGTGTTGTTGTGGAGCGAGATCCGCCAGCGCAGGGTGCGCGGATCGTCGACCGCCGCGAGTGCGGCGAGGGCGGCATCCGTCCACTCGTCGGCCTGATCGGCATCGGCGATCGCGAGCATGTGGAGCGCGTCCACGCGCAGGAAGACGAGATCCGGGCGGGATGCCGCATCCACCGCCGCCGTGAAGTACGGGATCGCCGCGTCGGGGTCGCCGGCCGAGTTGCGCAGCCGACCGCGTTCGAGCGCCGCGCGGGCGGCTACCGCGTCGTCGTCGATCGCCACCGCGTCGAGCGTCGCGTCGGCCTCGGCGAACCGCTCCTGCAGCCCGAGAGCCCGCGCCACCTGCGTCTGCAGCTCGGCGCGGACGCCGGCATCCGTCTCGTCGTCCACGGCCTGCCGCAGCCGTCCTTCCGACGCGACCGGGTCGGAGAAGTCCCACAGCTCGTCGAGCCGCGCCTGCGAGAGGGTCATGCCGGAATGGTAGCCCCGCCGTCCGGGGGTGTCGTCCCGCCCCTGCGAGGACAAGGATGGAGGCATGGCAGACACACCGGACCCCGTGGTCGCGCTCACGGACGAGCAGTGCTGGGAACGCCTGCGCCAGCAGGAGCTCGGGAGGCTCGTCACACACGTGGGCGACACCCTCGACATCTTTCCCGTGAACTACGTCGTCGACGGCGAGAGCGTGCTGTTCCGCACCGCTCAGGGCAGCAAGCTGTTCGAGCTGACCGTCAACGACGAGGTGCTGTTCGAGGTGGACGACCACACCGACAGCGACGCGTGGAGCGTGATCCTGCGCGGTCGTGCGCACCCGCTCGACCGCTCCGCCGACGTCGAGCGTGCCGACGGGCTGGGGCTGCGTCCCTGGATCCCGACGCTCAAGTACACGTACGTGCGGGTGGAGCCGACGGCCGTGTCGGGACGCGCGTTCGAGCGTGCCCCCGAGCCCGACCGCTACGGAATCCAGCAGTACTGAGGCGGCGGTCACGGCGTCGAAGGCCGGCTCGGTTCGCGGGGCCTCCGGGCATGCCGTACACTTGATCGTGCAGTTGAAGTCTGCATTCTTTCGCTGTGCCTGCCAGTCAGGAACAGTGCTCCCCGGTCGGACGACAGGGGAGGAGTGCGGGTTCAGCGAGACCTCCGGGTCTCTAGGGCGGTAGCTCAATTGGCAGAGCAGCGGTCTCCAAAACCGCAGGTTGCAGGTTCGATTCCTGTCCGCCCTGCGCTCAGCGCAACATCGGCTGGTCCGGTGGTTGACAAACACAGTGTGCCGATCCGTGTCGGCTCACGGAAGGTAATCAGGTGGCATCGATGGTTCAGGACGAGCCGAAGGGCGAAGTCGTCCCCGCTGAGGGAACGACCGCGCCTCGCGAGAAGAAGCCGAA
>NZ_JBQCIP010000192.1:0-9831 GCF_051953575.1 Microbacterium sp. | reverse complement strand
GACCTCGTGTCGTAGCGACTGATGAATAGTATCTGGACGTGACCATCCTGATCGACGACCCGCGGTGGCCGGCGCACGGCCGACTGTGGGCGCACCTCGTGAGCGACGAGTCGCTGGCGGAGCTGCACGCCTTCGCGGAGGCGAACGGCATCCCCCGGCGCGGGTTCGATCTGGACCACTACGACGTGCCCGACGAGGCGCACGCCAGGCTCGTCGCGGCCGGGGCCGTGCACGTCGACGGCCACGAGCTCGTGCGCCGGCTCATCGCCTCGGGGCTGCGCGTGCGGGGTCGCGACCGCCGCTGACACGGCCTCAGATGACCGCCGACATCTCCAGCACGTCGGCGGCCCGCGCAGGACCGTCGAAGGCGCGCACGGCCTCCCCCAGCCGCTGAGCCCGGTCGTGCACCACGGTGTCGGCGAGCAGCGCGACGATGGCCGCCCGGATGGCCGCCGGATCGGACCGGCGCGACATCGTCCTTCCGACGCCCGCCTGCGCCACCGCGCGCCCCACCCGGGGCTGGTCCGAGGTCCCGTCGAGCGGCAGCGTCAGCACCGGTACCCCGTGAGCGAGGGCGGCGAGCGTCGTGCCGTGACCGCCATGGCCGACGAGCACCGAGGCGGACGGGAAGAGCTCGTGGTGCGGCATCCATTCGCGTACCTCGACCGAGCGCGGGACGCGCAGCTCGGCGACCGACACCGCGGGCCCGAGGGTCGCGACGACGCGGGCGTCGAGTGCGTCGGCGGCGTCGAGGACCCGCTGCCACGTGGCGACGAGGTCGGGGAATCGGAAGGTGCTGAGACTCATCACGACGGTGGGCTCCGTCGGGCGCGCGGCCACGGCTGCCGTCATCGCCCCTGCGTACACGACGGCGCCGGGATGGGCCGACAGTGGCGCCGGCGGCGAGAAGGGCGCTGCGAGGTCGGGGACGGATGCCACCACGATCGGCGTCGCGTGCGACCGGGCGGTGCCGACCCGCACCCCTCGCACCCAGCCGATCGCGCCGAGTGCCCGCATCCCGTTCACCAGGAAGCCGTGGAGCGTGTGCTCCAGGACCGCGTAGCGGCGTCCCATCCGGTCGAGGGTGTCGAGCACTCCCACGAGCAGACAGTCGACCACGACGACGTCGGCCGGGTGCTCGACGAGCAGCGAGACCGTGTCGTCCGCGATGCGGTCGTCGAAGACGAGGCGCAGCAGCCCCCGCGGACCGGCCGTAAGCACGAATCCGGGCCGGCTGGCGTACGCCGTGAAGGCCAGCCCGGCTGTGTGGTACGCCTCGGCCTGAGAGTCGTGGCCGAGCACCAGCACGTCATGGCCGCGCCGCTGCAGGGCGCGCGCGATCGCGATGGTGGGCATGCGATTGCCGCCCCCGTCCCATGTCACGAACACAAAGCGCGCCATGGCGCCTCCCCAGGTCCCCGCGGCCCAGATTAGCGACCGGAGGACCCGAGGCGACAGTGTGTGACGCGGATCAGTCCTCGGCGGGCGTGTGAGGGACCGGCGTACCGGTGAGGGCAGCGGTGGTCACGCGGCGGCGCGAGCGGCCCTGTCCGGGCGCCTTCGGCTCGGGGAGCGCGTTGAGCACCGAGTCCAGGAGCATGTCCTTCTCGGTCTTCGGCTCCTTCTTCGCCGGGGGCTGCTTGGCCGCCGTCTCGGAGCGCTTCTTGCGCTGCTTCTTCGGCCGCTCGACAGGCACGTCCTCCGCGACCGCGGCGGCCGGCGCCGCCTCGTCCGCGTGGTGGATGGTGGATGCCGCGATCTGAGCGAGAGCCGACTTCATGCCCTCGGTGATGACATGGGTGCCGGTCGAGCCGTTCGACGACGCCGGAGCCTGGTTGGCGCCGCCGCGCGGACGACGGCCGCCGCCCGAAGGCGCAGCGCCGGCGCCGGGTGCGCGGTGCTTGACCACGGGGTCGTGGTGCACGATGAGACCACGGCCCGCGCAGACCTCGCAGGGCTCGCTGAAGGTCTCGAGCAGTCCGAGACCGAGCTTCTTGCGGGTCATCTGCACGAGTCCGAGCGACGTCACCTCGGCGACCTGGTGCTTCGTCCGGTCCCGGCTCAGGCACTCCACCAGGCGGCGCAGCACGAGGTCTCGGTTGGACTCGAGCACCATGTCGATGAAGTCGACGACGATGATGCCGCCGATGTCGCGCAGGCGCAGCTGCCGGACGATCTCTTCAGCCGCCTCGAGGTTGTTCTTGGTGACCGTCTCTTCGAGGTTGCCGCCCGAGCCGACGAACTTGCCGGTGTTCACGTCGACGACCGTCATGGCCTCGGTGCGATCGATGACGAGCGAACCGCCCGAGGGCAGCCAGACCTTGCGGTCGAGCGCCTTCTCGATCTGCTCCGTGACGCGGAACTCGTCGAACGGGTCGTGGTCGCCCTCGAAGCGCTCGACGCGCTCCAGCAGGTCGGGCGCGACAGACTCGAGGTACTTGGTGATCGTGTGGTGCGCGTCCTCGCCCTGGATGAGCATCTTCGAGAAGTCCTCGTTGAAGACGTCCCGGACGATCTTGACGAGCAGGTCGGGCTCGGAGTGCAGCAGCGCCGGCGCCTGGATCGTCTCGATCTGCTTCGAGATGTGCTCCCACTGGTTGGTGAGGCGCTGCACGTCGCGCGTCAGCTGGTCCTCGGTGGCGCCCTCGGCGGCGGTGCGCACGATCACGCCCGACGACTCGGGGAGCACCTCCTTGAGGATCTTCTTCAGGCGCGCGCGCTCGGTGTCGGGAAGCTTGCGCGAGATGCCGTTCATGTTGCCGCCCGGCACGTACACGAGGTAGCGGCCCGGGAGCGAGATCTGGCTGGTCAGGCGGGCGCCCTTGTGACCCACGGGGTCCTTGGTGACCTGGACGAGCACGCGGTCGCCGGTCTTGAGGGCGAGCTCGATGCGACGCGGCTGGTTGCCCGTCTCGACGGCATCCCAGTCCACCTCGCCCGAGTACAGCACCGCGTTGCGGCCGCGGCCGATGTCGACGAACGCGGCCTCCATGCTGGGCAGGACGTTCTGCACCCGGCCGAGGTACACGTTGCCGATGAGCGAGGCGTCCTGGTTGCGGGCGACGTAGTGCTCGACCAGCACGTTGTCTTCGAGCACCGCGATCTGGATGCGGCCGTTGCGCGAGCGCACGATCATGTCGCGGTCGACGGCCTCGCGGCGGGCGAGGAACTCCGCCTCGGTCACGACGGCACGGCGGCGACCGGCCTCACGACCGTCGCGCCGACGCTGCTTCTTTGCCTCGAGGCGCGTGGAGCCCTTGATGCGCTGCGGCTCGGTGATGAGCTCGACCGCGCGCTGGCGGGGCTGCGACGGCTCGGAGGGAGCGGATGCCTCGTCCCGGCCCTCGCCGCCGCGGCGGCGGTTGCGGCGACGCGACGTGCTGGTCGACGCCGTCTCCGCCTCGGGCTGCGGCTCGCGACCCGGACGCGCGGGCAGCACGGTGAACTCCGGCGCGTAGAAGTGCAGATCCGTCGACACCGCGGACACGAAGACCTCGGGCAGCAGGCCCAGGCTGGCGGCCGTCGCGGGACCGGCGGGCTCCGCCGGGGTCTCGGGCTCGGGCGCCGGCTCGGGCTCGGCAGCGGCTTCCGTGGCCTCGGGCTCAGCGGTCTCGGGCTCAGCGGTCTCGGGCTCAACGGTCTGGGCCTCAGCCGCGGGGGCCTCGGCCTCAGCCACGGCGGCCTCAGCCACGCCGCCCTCGGCCTCGGCCGGGGCGTCGACCTCGGGGGCGGCATCCACCGCACCCTCCTGGGGAGCCGTCTCGGCGGCCGAGTCGTCGGCCGGCGCCGCCTCGGCGGGCACCTGCGACGCGGCGTCCGCGGCTAGCGGCGCGTCCGAATCGGTCTGAGGGGTGAATTCTGCATCGGTTCCATCGGCCATCACTGGCGTACTCCTAGCGGGGCGACACCGCGCGTCGCCCGGCGAAATCTCGTGCGGCGCCGCCCATGCCCTCTGGACGGGGCGGTGCCGCGAACTCACTCGGTCTGCAGCGGAGGTCCGGCACTAGGCGGAGCTCGCGCTGCCAAGGGCATTCGTCGCCCTGAAGTCTTCTGGTGATGATCGTCGCGGCGCGGCCGCTTGTCATCGACCCCCATTATCGCACTTCCCCCGGCAGATTGCCCATTCGCGCCGCGCCGCGCATTTCACACGGCGCCACGATCGGGGTCTGCGCAGGCGTCGATGCCATAATCCGAGCATGGCTGAAACCCCCGTCGAGCGCCCGGAGGCGCGCCTCCCCTACGCGCTCGCGATCGCGCTGATCGTCGGTGGACTGCTGGGCCTGCTCGCATCGTTCGCACTCACGATGGACGACATCAACCTGCTGAAGAACCCTGATGCCGCCCTGACCTGCAATCTGAACGGGGTCGTCAACTGCGGCAAGAACATCGAGTCGTGGCAGGGCAGCGTGTTCGGCTTCCCCAACCCGGTCCTCGGGCTCATGATGTTCCCCGCTCCGGTGGTCGTGGGCTTCGCGCTGCTGGCCGGCGCCCGGTTCGCAGCCTGGTTCTGGTGGATCTTCAACGCCGGCCTGCTTTTCGCGATCTCGTTCGTGTACTGGCTGGCGTTCCAGAGCATCTTCGACATCGGCACACTGTGCCCCTGGTGCTCGCTGGTGTACCTCGTCACGATCCCGATGTTCCTCGCGGTGACGGTGCGCAATCTCCGCGCGGGGCTGGCCGGCGGCGCGCTCCAGAGGTTCGGCGATGCGATCGCCGGATGGGTGCCCCTCATCGTGATCGTCGGCTACGTCATCATCTTCGGCGCCGCCCAGCTGCAGCTGAACATCCTCGGGACGCTCTTCTGACGGCATCCCGGCCGCACGAAGAAGGGGCGCACTCCTGCGAGTGCGCCCCTTCTTCGTGCCGGGAACCGTATGCCGGGATCAGAACCAGATCTCGAGCTCGCGCGCGGCGGACTCGGGGCTGTCGGAGCCGTGCACCAGGTTCTGCTGCACCTTCTGTCCCCAGTCACGACCGAAGTCGCCGCGGATCGTGCCGGGCGCGGCGGTGGTCGGGTCGGTCGTGCCCGCGAGCGAGCGGAAGCCCTCGATCACGCGGTTGCCGGCGAGACGGATCGCGACCGACGGCCCCGACATCATGAACTCGAGCAGCGGCTCGTAGAACGGCTTGCCCTCGTGCTCGGCGTAGTGCCGCTCGAGGGTCTCGCGGTCCGGCTCGACCAGGCGGATGTCGACGAGCGCGTACCCCTTCGCCTCGATGCGGGCGAGGATCGCGCCGGTGAGGCCGCGGGCGACGCCATCGGGCTTGACGAGGACGAGGGTCTCTTCGGTGGCCATGGGAGTCTCCGTTCGGATCAGACTTCTTCGAGGGGCGGGCTACTCGGCGGACTCGTCGAGGATCCGGGCGTTGCGCCGGTCGAGAGCGGCCCCCTTGATGGTGGCATACCCGTACATCACCCCGAAAATGACGGCGACGATCGCGAGCGCCGGCACCAGGAAGGCGCCGAGCAGCACGACGACCTGCAGCGCCCATCCCACCACGATGCCCCAGCGGTAGCGGGTGAACCGCGTGGTCGCGATCATCAGCAGGGCGACCGCGCTGCCCGCGACGATCCCCCACCACGGTTCGATCCCGTCCGGCAGCGCCTTCAGCCCGAACACGACCAGCCCTCCGAGGAACGCGATGATCGACTCGAAGCCGAGCACGATCGTCGCCAGCGACTCCTCGGCGCCCCGCGCCCGGCGGACCCGCGGCCGCCGTTCGGTCTCCGCTGACTCTGCGGCGCTCAACGGCTCCACCCGGCTTTCCAGTCCTCGGCTGCCGACAGGGCGAGCGCCTCACCGGCGAGCACGACGGAGCCGGCGATGACGACGGCACGTCGATCGGATGCGGCCGCCCACTCGCGTGCCGCATCCGCGGCGTCCGAGAGATCGCGGTGCACCGACACACGCAGGTCGTGCGCCTCGGCGAGGTCGGCGATCGCATCGGCGTCCTCCGCCCGCTCCGAGTCGGGAGCCGTCGCGAACACGTGGGCGGCGACCGGGGCGAGGGCGTCGACGATGCCGGCGGCATCCTTGTCGGACAGCACGCCCAGCACGACACCCCATTCGTCGAAGTCGAACGACTCCCGCAGCGCGGTCACGAGAGCGCGCGCGCCGTGCGGGTTGTGCGCGGCATCCACCAGCACCGTCGGCGCGGCGCCCACCAGCTGCAGGCGCCCGGGCGAGGTCACCGCTCCCAGTCCGTCGGCCAGCACGTCGCCGGCGATCGGCTGGGCGCCGCCCCCGACGAGCGACTCGACTGCTGCGATCGCGAGAGCCGCGTTGAAGCCCTGGTGGGCTCCGTACAGGGGCAGGTACTCGTCCTCGTACGTCGCGGCGAGGCCGCGCACGGTGATCTGCTGACCGCCGACGGCGAGGCGCTGCTGCGCGAGAGCGAACTCCGCCCCCTCGAACGCGATCGTCGCCCCGTGCGCTGCGGCGGCATCCCGCAGGACGCGCTCGGCCGCGGCATCCTGACGTGCCGAGACGACGGCGGCGCCGTCCTTGATGATGCCCGCCTTCACGGTGGCGATCTCGGCGATCGTGTCGCCCAGGCGGTCGGCGTGGTCCAGGTCGATGGGTGCGAACACCGCGACGTCCCCGTCGGCCGTGTTCGTCGAGTCCCACGAGCCGCCCATGCCCACCTCGAGCACCAGGACGTCGATCGGCGCATCGGCGAAGGCGACGAACGCCAGCACCGTCAGCAGCTCGAAGAACGTCAGGGGCGCGTCGTCCGCGGCCTCGAGCTCGGCATCCACGATCTCGACGAACGGGGCGATCTCGTCCCACGCGTCGGCGATCGCGGCGTCGTCGATCGGCTCGCCGTCGACCATGATGCGCTCCGTGAAGCGCTCGAGGTGCGGGCTCGTGAACAGGCCGGTGCGCAGCCCGTGCGCGCGGACGAGACTCTCGATCATGCGACTGGTCGAGGTCTTGCCGTTCGTGCCGGTGACGTGCACCACGCGGTAGGTGCGCTGCGGGTCGTCGAGCAGCTCGAGCACCCGACGGGTGCGCTCGACGCGCGGCTGCACCCACCGCTCCCCCTGCCGCTGCAGAAGGGACTCGTAGACGGCGTCGGCCCGCCGCCGGTCGCGTTCGTCGGTCATGCCGATGCCTCCGCCTTGGTGACGGCCACCGTGAACTCTCCGCGGTTGGCGAAGGTCCCCGTGGGGAAGGTGGCCTGGTGGTCGTGGCTGTCGACGAGCGCGTCGGGCGCGATCAGCACCGCGTGCTCGACCGCCAGCGTCTCACCGGCGACGTCGGCGACGTCGAATGCGGACTGCACCGCAGCGGCGTCCTCGGAATCGTCGAAGACCAGCGTCAGGCGGATGCGGTCGCTCACGTCGAATCCGGCGGCCTTGCGGGTGTCCTGCACGGCGCGGATGATGTCGCGCGCGAGACCTTCGGCCTCCAGCTCGGGCGTGGTGGCGGTGTCCAGCAGCACGAAGCCGGCGCCCGCGAGCAGCGCGATCGCCGTGCCCTCGTCGACGCCGCCCGCTTCGAGCGTGAGGTCGTACTCGCCCTCCTGCAGTGCGACGCCGTCGACGATGACGACGCCGTCGCGCTCCTCCCACACCCCCGACTTGGCGCCGGCGATGACGTGCTGCACCTGCTTGCCGAGACGGGGTCCCGCAGCGCGCGCGTTCACGCTCAGGCGCTTGCTGATGCCGTAGCGCGCCGAGAGGTCGTCGGCGAGCTCGATGAGCTCCACCGACTTGACGTTGAGCTCGTCGCGCAGGATGCCGTCGAACTGGGCCAGGGCCGCGGCATCCGGAACAGCGACGGTGAGCCGCGGCAGCGGGAGCCTCACGCGGCGTCCCTCCTTCTTGCGCAGCGCGTTCGCGACGCTCGACACCTCCCGCACCGCGTCCATGGCGGTGCGGATGTCGGCGGCCTCGGGGAACTGCGACGCGTCGGGCCAGTCCTGCAGGTGCACGCTCCGGCCGCCGGTGAGCCCCTGCCAGACCTTCTCGGCCACGAGCGGGATGAGTGGCGCCGCGACCCGCGTCAGCGTCTCGAGCACGGTGTACAGCGTGTCGAACGCCTCACGACTGCGGGGGTCGTCCGAGACGCCCACCCAGAACCGGTCGCGCGAGCGGCGGATGTACCAGTTGGTCAGGGCCTCGGTGAACTCGCGCAGCTTCGCCGCGGCGAGCGTCGAGTCGAGCACCTCCAGGTCCGCCGCGACGTCGCCGACGAGATCGCCGGTGAGCGCCAGGATGTACCGGTCGAGCACGTCGGTGGAGTCCGTGCGCCACGACGCCTGGTATCCCTCGCCGCCGGCGCCTCCGGCCGCATTGGCGTACGTGGCGAAGAAGTACCACGCGTTCCACAGCGGCAGCAGGAACTCGCGCACGCCGGCGCGGATCCCCTCTTCGGTCACGATGAGGTTGCCGCCGCGCAGCACCGAGCTCGACATCAGGAACCAGCGCATCGCGTCGGACCCGTCGCGGTCGAACACCTCGCTCACGTCCGGGTAGTTGCGCAGCGACTTCGACATCTTGAGCCCGTCGCTGCCCAGCACGATGCCGTGGCACGACACGCCCGTGAAGGCGGGCCGGTCGAACAGCGCCGTCGACAGGACGTGCATGACGTAGAACCAGCCGCGCGTCTGCCCGATGTACTCGACGATGAAGTCGGCCGGGGAGTGCTCGTCGAACCACTGCTGGTTCTCGAACGGGTAGTGCACCTGCGCGTACGGCATCGAGCCGGAGTCGAACCACACGTCGAACACGTCCTCGATGCGTCGCATCGTCGAGCGGCCGCTCGGGTCGTCGGGGTTCGGGCGAGTCAGGTCGTCGATGTAGGGCCGGTGCAGGTCGACCTCGCCCTCGGCGTTGCGCGGCAGGCGTCCGAAGTCGCGCTCGAGCTCCTCCAGCGACCCGTACACGTCGACGCGCGGGTGCTCCGGGTCATCGCTCTTCCACACCGGGATCGGCGAACCCCAGTAGCGGTTGCGGCTGATCGACCAGTCGCGCGCGCCCTCGAGCCACTTGCCGAACTGGCCGTGCTTGACGTTCTCGGGCACCCACGTGATCTGCTCGTTACCGGCGATCATGCGGTCCTTGATGTCGGTGACGCGCACGAACCAGCTCGACACCGCGCGGTAGATGAGGGGGTTGCGGCACCGCCAGCAGTGCGGATACGAGTGCTCGTAGCTCGCCTCGCGCAGCAGACGCCCCTCCTGCTTGAGCAGCCGGATCAGGGGGCGGTTGGCGTCCATCCACAGCTCGCCGGCGACATCGGTGACCTGCGGCAGGAAGCGGCCGCCGTCGTCGAGGCTCATGATGAGCGGGATGCCTGCGGCCTCGGTCACGCGCTGGTCGTCCTCACCGAACGCCGGGGCCTGGTGCACGATGCCGGTGCCGTCCCCGGTGGTGACGTAGTCGTCCACGAGGATGCGCCAGGCGCTCCCGGTGTTCCAGATCGACGCGTCCGCGTAGTAGTCGAACAGGCGGTCGTACGAGACGTCCTCGAGTTCGGCGCCGAGGAGCGTGCGCTCGACCGCCTCGCGGGCGGCCTCTGCCGACTCGTAGCCGAGGTCCTTGGCGTAGCCGGCGAGCAGCTCCTCCGCCAGCAGGTAGCGGTGCGACTCGGCCTCGGCGCGCTCGTCGTCGCGGTGCACGTCGGCCGCGCCGTTCGGGCCGCCGGGCACCACGACGTAGCGGATGTCGGGCCCGACGGCGAGCGCCAGGTTGGGGGGCAGCGTCCAGGGCGTCGTCGTCCAGGCCAGGGCGCGCACGCCGGTCAGGCCGAGCGACTCGGCCTTGGCGCCGACCAGCGGGAAGGTGATGGTCACCGACGGGTCCTGACGCATCTTGTAGACGTC
>NZ_JBQCIP010000191.1:0-13847 GCF_051953575.1 Microbacterium sp. | reverse complement strand
ACGGGGATCGCGGCGATCACGGCTCCCGCGGCGAAGAGCCCCCAGTTCGAGGCGAGCTGGTTCGAGACCCACTGGTACATGCCCACCGCGAGCGTCCAGTTCTCTTCCGAGACCAGGACGATCTTGGCGATGATGTAGTCGCCGAACGCGGCGATAAAGGCCAGCAGCGCGACGACCGCGAGGATCGGCGTCACGAGCGGCATGATGAGCCGCCAGAAGATCTGGGCGTGCGTGGCGCCGTCGATCTTGGCCGACTCGTCGATCTCGATGGGCACGGTGTTGAAGAACCCGTACATGAGGAACGTGTTGACCCCGAGGGCGCCGCCCAGGTACACGCAGATGAGGGCGATCTTCGAATTTAGGCCCAGCGCCGGCACGACCTCGCCGAGGGTCAGCAGCATGAGGAAGATCGCGACGAAGGCGAGCGCCTGCGGGAACATCTGGATGATCAGCAGCCCGGTCAGGCCCGCGCGGCGGCCCGAGAAGCGGAAGCGCGAGAACGCGTACGCCGCCGCCGCCCCCATCAGCACCGCGCCGACCGACGAGATTCCGCCGATCAGGAGCGTGTTGCCGGCCCACGTCCAGAACTGCGTCTGACCGAGCGCGAAGAAGTTCGACAGGTCGACGACGCTGAACAGCGCGTTGCTCGCCGCCAGCGTGCCGTGCGGGTTGAGCGACGCCGACAGCACGTAGACGAGCGGGAAGATGGCGTAGAAGATCACGACGACGGCCAGCAGATACTTCCAGCCGACCTCCAGCAGCCAGCGACGGCGGCGGGCGCCGCGACGAGGGTCTGAGACGGTCGTGGCGATGGTCATCACTGGAACTCCTCAAGCTTGCGGGTCTGGCGGAAGGCGATCGCCGAGATGCCGCCGACGACGGCGAACACGAGGATCGACAGCGCGCTCGCGAGGCCGTAGTCGGCCGCGCCGCCCGATACCCCAGAGATGTCGTAGATCGCCGAGATGAGGATGTCGGTGGCGCCGAGCGCGTACGGCGCACCGGGGATCGACGGCCCGCCGTTGTTGAACATGTAGATGACCGTGAAGTTGTTGAAGCTGAACGCGAACGACGAGATCAGCAGCGGCGCCGTCGCCACGAGCACGAGCGGCAGGATGATCGACCGCAGCTGGCGTGCCCGGCCCGCGCCGTCGAGGGATGCCGCCTCGAGCGTGTCGCTCGGCAGCGCCTGCAGGGCGCCCGTGCACACCAGGAAGTAGTACGGGTAGGTGAGCCACAGGTTCACCCAGATGACGGCGGCCCTCGCCAGCCAGGGGTCGCCCAGCCAGTTGATGTGGGCGCCGAAGAAGAAGAGGTCGTTGATCACGCCGAACTCGGCGTTGAACATGCCGCGGAACAGCAGCGCCGACATGAACGCCGGGAACGCATACGGGAGGATGTACAGCGTCCGCAGGAACCGGCGGCCCTTGATGCGGGCGTCGTTGTAGATGAGCGCGAGCAGCAGGCCCAACGCGAAGGGCAGCAGCACCGACAGGGTCGCGAACACGAAGGTCCACGCCGTGACCGAGAGCAGGGTGCTCGCGAGCGCCGGGTCGGTGAAGATCCGGACGAAGTTGTCGAAGCCGACGTTGACGTACCAGCCGGCCGGCAGCGTCGAGCCGTCCTCGGCGACGAACGAGCCTCTGTCGGTCGCCGTGTAGACGGTGCCCGTCGTGGTGTCGGTGATCGTCTGGGCGCCGGCATCCCACACCAGCGTCGACTCGTAGACGGCGCCGGTGGAGCCGTCGCGCGTGCGGATCGAGCCGTCGTTGGGGTCGTCCGACACGGGCACGCGAAGCGCTGCGATCTGCCCCTGAAGGTCGGCGTCGGTGATGACCGTCGCCTTGGGAACCACGGTCCAGCCGGGCACCTCGGTAGGCGTGCCGGCCTGGCCGATCTCGGCCCCGCGCACCTCGTCGAGCGGCTCTTCGGCGGTGCCCGCGAGCACGTCGCCGTCGTCGCCGACGATCGCGAAGCCCAGCTGGTCGCCGCGCTGGAGCACGGAGAGCGGGTAGGTGGGGGAGTCCTCCACCCGGCGCTCGCCCTGGATGAGGGCCGCCTCGACGGCCTGCTCCTGCGTGCCGGCGTGACCGGTGCCGTAGTTCGTGAAGGCGATGTACGCCGTGTACCCGAAGATGAACACCTGGAACACCAGCAGGAACACCAGCCCGGGGACGAGGTACTTCAACGGCAGCGCCCGACATGTGAAGTACACGACGTCGGCGGCCAGCAGGAGCACCAGCATCCCGACGAAGACGACCCACGACTCGGCGCGGAACGCGCTCAGCAGCGTCATGACGCCGAACGCGTTCACGAGCGCCATGAGCACGAGCTTCACGAGGAAGCCCCAGCCGGGACCGCGCCAGCGGCGCGCGTGCGACTCGCGCGGCGGGCGGGACGCGGCCGCCGGCGGTGAGGAAGGTGCGTCCACCGTCATGGGGGTGCTCCTGTCGAGGAAGGGCGGGTCGGGGTGGAGTCCGGGAGGCGAGGAGAGGCACTCGCCCGCCTCCCGGAGAGGGTGCCGGCTGTCAGGGGCAGCCGGCGGTCGTGCGGGTCAGGGACTCAGCCCTTGACCGCGGTCTCGACGTCGGCGACCATCTGGTTCCACGTCGACACGGGGTCGGCGCCGTTGATGATCTGCGACTGGGCGGCGTTCCACAGGTCCCACACCGATCCCATCTCGGGGATGCTCGGCATCGGGACGCCGTTCTGCGCCGACGCGAGGAAGCCCGCGATGATCGGGTCGGACGCGACCTCGGCGGCCAGCGTCGACCAGGCCGGGATGCGGGGATCCGCCTCGTAGAGCGCACGCTGCGCCTCTTCGGTGCCGAGGTAGTCGACGAGGAACGACTGCGCGAGCAGCTTGTTCTTCGACTGCGAACTCAGGTAGAAGCCCTGGACGCCCACGAACGGGGCGGCAGGCTGGCCACCGGCCGACGGGATGGGGCTCACCACGATGTTCTTCACGTCCGGGTAGGCGCCGATCGCCCACGGACCCTGGATCGTGTACGGAGCCTTGCCCGAGTTGAAGAGCTCGTTGTTGATGTCGTAGTCGACGGTCGTGGAGAGGTAGCCGGTGCCGTTCTTGCCGTTGGCGCCGAGCCACTGCGCGAACGCCTCGCCCGACGCGCCGCCCATGCCGACCTCGGTCGTGTACGAACCCGACGCGTCCTGCACGAACACGGGCGCGCCGAACGAGGTCTGGAAGCCGTACATCGTGTAGCCGTCGCCGGTCTCGCCGTTGGTGTTGATGACGAACGGGCGCTCGGTGCCGGCCGCGAGACCCTTCTGGATCATGTCGTCCCACGTGGCCGGCGCGTCGCTGCCGACGAGATCGGCGTTCTGCACGAGGGCGATGGTCTCCAGCGAGTACGGGAGGGCGTAGAGCTGCCCGTCGTAGGTCATCGCCTCGAGTGCGACGGGCTCGAACTCGGATGCCTTGTCGCCGAGGTCGATCGTGTCGACGACGCCGGCCGCGACCAGCGCGCCGAGCCAGTCGTGCGCACCGACGGTGATGTCGGGGCCCTTGCCCGTCGGCACCTGGGCGATGAAGTCGTTGCGGAGATCCTCGAAGTTCTTCTTGACGATCTTGACCGTGGCGCCGGTCTCGTCCTCGAATGCCTTCGCGGCGTCCTTGACGGCGGCCTGACGCTCCTCGTCCGTCCAGATGACGAGTGCGGCGCCATTGCCGTCGGTGTTGCCGTCGTCGGCGCTGTCGGCCGATCCGCCGGCGCAGCCGGCGAGGACGACCGCTGCCGTGAGCGCCAGCGCTCCGAATGCGATCTGCTTGCGCATGGGTTTCCTTTCGGTGGGTGTGATGGAGATGGGGATCAGGGGGCGGGGGCGAGCCGGACGACGGCGACGCCGCCGGCGGGCACCGTGAGCGTGCCGTCCACGGCAGCACCGGTGATGAGCTCCACGCCGGCGGCTGCGAACGCGGCCGCGTCGTCGCGGTGGTTGACCGCGATGGCGAAGTCCGCGCCGTCGCCACGGCGCACCACGACCTCGAGCCCCTCCGGGTGGTCGGCGGGCGCGATGCCGGCGTCCGCGTACACCTCGGTCATGACGGTGCGGAGGGCGGCGGCATCCAATCGCGTGCTGATGTACCAGCCGACGCCGGAGCCGTGCGTGTGACGGGTGATGGCCGCGCCGCCGGCGCCCGGGCCGTCGACATAGGTGCCGATCGCCTCGGCGCCCGCGAGGAGGAGGTCCTCCTGCCACGCGTCGGCGAGAAGGGATGCCGCACCGCGCCACTGAACGGTGTGTCGGGCGCCTTCGCGCAGGGGCAGAAACTCCTCGACCGTGAGGCCGAGGGCGTCGCGGAGCGGGGCGACGAAGCCCCCCGCGGGCACGGCGTCGTTCTCGTCGACGATCGCGGAGAAGAACGAGACCACGAGCGTGCCGCCGGACTCGACGTAGCGGGTGAGGTTCTGCGCGTCGGCGGCGCTCAGCAGGTACTGCGCCGGGGCGACGACGAGCCGGTACTCCGACAGGTCCTGCCCGGGCAGGGCGAAGTCCACCGTGATGCCGTCGCGCCACAGCCGCTCGTAGAACGAGCGGATGCGCTCGGCGTGCGCCACGTCGACCGACGGGCGCCACTCGAGATCCTGCGCCCAGAACGACTCGAAGTCCCACAGGATCGCCACGTCCGCCCGGACGCGGGAGCCGCGGACCTCGTCGAGGCGACCGAGGACGTCGCCGAGTCCCACCACCTCGCGCCACACGCGAGAGCCCGTGCCGGCATGGGGGACCATCGCGGAATGGAACTTCTCGGCGCCGGAGCGTGAAGCGCGCCACTGGAAGAACAGGATCGCGTCGGCGCCGCGGGCGAGGTGCGTGATCGAGTTGCGGGCGAGCTCACCCGGACGTTTGGCGACGTTGCGCGGCTGCCAGTTCACGGCGGAGGTGGAGTGCTCCATCAGGATCCACGGCTTGCCGCCGCCCACCGACCGCGACAGGTCCGCGGCGATCGCGAGGCCGATCTCGCCCTCGGGGTCGGCCGCGACGAGATAGTGGTCGTCCGAGACGATGTCGACCTCGCGCGCCCACGCCCACAGGTCGGTGGTCCAGCTCTGGTTCGCCATGAAGTTGGTCGTGATCGGCTGCGTCGCGTGCGCGCGGATCGCATCGCGCTCGGCGACGAAGCACGCGCGCAACTGGTGGTCGGTGAACCGGGCGAAGTCGAGGCGCTGGGCGGGGTTGACCACCGAGGGGGCGGCGGCGGGGGCGCCGATGTGCTCCCATGCGCCGTAGCGCTGGCCCCAGAACGCCGTGCCCCATGCCGCGTTGAGGCGGTCGAGCGACCCGTACTTCTCCTGCAGCCACAGCCGGAACGCGCGGACCGACTGGTCCGAGTAATCCTCGCCGACGGGCACCCCGTACTCGTTGTGCACGTGCCACAGGACGACGGCGGGGTGATCGCCGTAGCGCTCGGCGAGTGCCGAGGCGATGCGCACGATCGCCTCCCGGTATGCCGGCGACGCGTGCGAGGCCATGCCGCGCGCGCCGAAGCCCATCGTGACGCCGTCGCGGGTGACGACCCGGGCATCGGGATGCTTCGCGAAGAACCATGCGGGCGGTGAGGCGGTGGGGGTGCCGAGGTCGACCGAGATGCCGTTCTTGTGCAGCAGATCGAGCAGCTCGTCGAGCCACGCGAAGTCGAACACGCCCTCGTCGGTCTCGATCAGCGCCCACGCGAAGATGCCGACGCTGACGAGGTTGACCCCGGCCTCACGCATGAGGGCGACGTCTTCGCGCCACACCTCCTTGGGCCACTGCTCAGGGGTGTAGTCGCCGCCATAGGCGATGCCCTGGATCTCGGGCCAGCGGTCGGTCGAGGTCATGGACGCTCCATCGGGTCGGTTGCAGGGCTCATGCCCCGTCGCTCGGGGCGGTGGTCGCCATCACTGGGACCGGTCACAGTGTTGCTCGAGCGGATGCCGCGCCGCACGGCCGCTCCAGCAACCGTTACCGAACTGTGACCGGTCACAGGGTGCGATCGTGTCGGCGGCCGGATCGTGCGCAGGAGCGGGGTAGAGTCACTCGTCGTGGACGAGACGACCGCGCGGCGCAAGCCGACGATCCGCGATGTGGCGGCGGCCGCAGGGGTGTCCCGCGGGACCGTCTCGCGCGTCATCAACGGCGGGCACTGGGTGTCGCCCGACGCGCGCGCGGCCGTCGAGGACGCGATCCGGCGCACCGGATACACCGCGAACCACGCCGCCCGCAGCCTCGCGACGGGCCGGGCGGGCTCCCTCGCGTTCCTGCTCACCGAGCCGCAGCACCTGCTCTTCCAGGACCCGACCTTCGCGCTCCTGCTGCGCGGAGCGGCCGAAGCGCTCGCCCAGCGCTCGATGACCCTGGTGCTCCTCGTCGCAGGCACGCCCGCCGAACGTGCGGGCGTGGCCACGTTCGTCGGGGCCGGCCACGTCGACGGCGTGCTGCTCATCTCGTCCCATGAGGCAGACCCGCTGCTGGAGCAGCTGCTCGAGGCGGGCGTCCCCACGGTCTGCTGCGGCATCCCGCTCGGCCACGAGGCGAACGTCCCCACCGTGTCGGTGGACGAGATCGGTTCGGCACGCGAGATGACCCGCTACCTGCGCTCGCGCGGGCACCGGCGGATCGCCATGATCGCGGGGCCTCACGACACCCCGGGCGGGCGGTTCCGTCTCGTCGGGTTCGAGCAGGAGATGGGCGACGACTTCGACGCCTCGCTCGTCGAGGAGGGCGACTACAGCCAGGAGTCGGGCGCCGTCGCGATGGCCAGGATCCTCGAGCGCGCCCCCGACGTCGAGGCGGTCTTCGCCGCGAGCGACCTCATGGCCGCCGGTGCCATCGCGGCGCTGCGCAAGGCGGGCAAGCGGGTCCCGGACGACATCGCGGTCGCCGGCTTCGACGACTCCGGCCTCGCCGCCACGCACGAGCCTCCGCTCACCACGATGCGCCAGCCGTGGGAGCGCCTGAGCGACGAGATGGTGTCGCTGCTGCTCGAGGTCATCGGGGGCGGCAGGCCCGGGCCGGTGACGCTGCCCACGACGCTGGTGGTGCGCGAGAGCGCGTAGCCGCCGGACCCGACTGTTACGTTTCACCCGCTGCGGGCCCGCAGACGGGCGCCCGCGGTCACAGCGCCGGGTGCGGCATCCACTCGAACTAGACTCTCCTGGTGACTTCCGGCCGCCAGTCCTTCTACATCACGACGCCGATCTACTACCCGAGCGACGTGCCGCACATCGGCCACGGCTACACGACCGTGGCGGTCGACACCCTCGCGCGCTGGCACCGCCAGGCGGGCGACGACACCTGGATGCTCACGGGCACCGACGAGCACGGCCAGAAGATGATGCGGGCCGCGTCCGCCAACGGCGTGACCCCGCAGGAATGGGTCGACAAGCTCGTCACCGAGTCGTGGTTCCCGCTGCTGAAGACGCTCGACGTCGCCAACGACGACTTCATCCGCACGACGCAGCCGCGCCACGAGGAGCGCGTCAAGCAGTTCGTGCAGGCGATCTACGACCGCGGCTACATCTACGCGGGCGAGTATGAGGCGCTGTACTGCGTCGGCTGCGAGGAGTTCAAGCCCGAGTCCGAGATCGTCGACGGAACAGGCGCGTTCGAGGGCCTGAAGGTCTGCGCGATCCACTCCAAGCCGCTGGAGCTGCTGCAGGAGAAGAACTACTTCTTCAAGCTGAGCGAGTTCCAGGACAAGCTGCTGGAGCTGTACTCCACGGTGCCGGACTTCGTGCGGCCCGAGTCGGCGCGCAACGAGGTCGTGTCGTTCGTCAAGAACGGCCTGAAGGACCTGTCGATCTCGCGCTCGGCGTTCGACTGGGGCATCACCGTGCCGTGGGACCCGCAGCACGTCATCTACGTGTGGGTGGACGCGCTGCTCAACTACGCGACCGCCATCGGCTACGGCACCGACCCCGAGGAGTTCGCCCGCCGGTGGCCCGCGTACCACGTGGTGGGCAAGGACATCCTGCGCTTCCACGCCGTCATCTGGCCGGCGATGCTGATGGCCGCCGGTCTCGAGGTGCCGCGTGGCGTCTTCGCGCACGGCTGGCTGCTCGTCGGCGGCGAGAAGATGTCGAAGTCGAAGCTCACCGGCATCGCCCCGACCGAGATCACCGACGTGTTCGGCTCGGACGCCTACCGGTTCTACTTCCTGTCGGCGATCGCGTTCGGCCAGGACGGCTCGTTCTCGTGGGAGGACCTGTCGGCCCGGTACCAGGCGGAGCTCGCCAACGGCTTCGGCAACCTCGCGTCGCGCACGACCGCGATGATCGAGAAGTACTTCGAGGGAGTCGTGCCGCCCGCCGCCTCGTACGAGCCCGGCGATCTCGCGATCCAGAAGACGGTGGCGGATGCCGCAGCCGCCGCCGATGCGGCGATCGAACGGTTCCGCATCGATGAGGCGATCTCGTCGATCTGGACGATCGTCGACGCCCTGAACCTGTACATCACCGAGAACGAGCCGTGGGCGCTCGCGCGCGACGAGTCGGCGCGCGGACGCCTCGGCACCGTGCTCTACACCGCCGCCGAGGGCCTGCGCGCCCTGGCCGTGCTGCTGTCGCCGGTGATGCCCGAGTCGACCGAGAAGCTGTGGATCGCACTCGGCGCGGCCGAGTCGCTCGGCCGCCTGCAGGACCAGCCGCTGCGTGAAGCCGGGGCATGGGACGTGCTGAAGCCCGGCACGTCGGTCAACGGGCTGGCTCCGCTGTTCCCGCGCGTCGAGCAGACGGCCTGATGGCTGCGGTGCCCGAGCGCGCGGTGCCGTACCCGGCCCAGGCCGCTGACCCGTCGCAGTACGTCCGCACCCGCGAGAAGGGCTCGCGCGACGTCAGCTACCCCGACGCGCCCGAGCCCCTCGCGGTGCCGGTGTACGACAACCACGCGCACCTCGAGATCGAGGACGGCGTCGGCCTGTCGCTCGACGAGCAGCTGACGCGCGCAGGCGAGGTCGGCGTGATCGGCGTCGTGCAGGCCGGCGGCGACATCGAGTCGAGCCGATGGTCGGCATGGGCGGCGGCATCCCATCCCCGCGTCCTCGCGGCCGTCGCGATCCACCCGAACGAGGCCCCCGCGTACGCCGCGGCCGGACGCCTCGACGAGGCGATCGGCGTCATCGACGAGCTGGCGGCGCAGCCGCGCGTGCGCGCGATCGGCGAGACGGGACTGGACTTCTTCCGCACCGACGACGATGGTCGCCCGGCGCAGTTCGAGAGCTTCGAGGCGCACATCGCGCTGGCGAAGAAGCACGGCATCGCGATGCAGATCCACGACCGCGACGCGCACGACGCGGTGCTCGAGACGCTCGTGCGTGTGGGCGCCCCGGAGCAGACGGTGTTCCACTGCTTCTCGGGCGACGCCGAGATGGCGCGCGTGGCGGGGGAGCGCGGGTACTGGCTGTCGTTCGCCGGCAACGTGACGTTCAAGAACGCGCAGAACCTGCGCGACGCGCTCGCCGTGATCCCGCGCGACCGCATCCTCGTCGAGACGGATGCCCCCTTCCTGACGCCGACGCCGCACCGCGGCCGCCCCAACGCGCCGTACCTGATCCCCGTGACGGTGCGCTTCATGGCCGCCGAGCTCGGCATCGAGCTCGACGAGCTGTGCGCGCAGATCGCAGCCAACACGCTCGAGGTCTACGGCCCGTTCGAGGACTAGGGTCGAGTCCGTGGACGACGAGCTGTGGGATCTGGTGGATGCCGCCGGCCGTCCGCTCGGAACCACTCATCGCCGTGGCGACCCGAGCCTGCCGCGGGGCGCATTCCACGTCGTGTCGTCGGTGTGCGCCGTTCGCGCGGACGGGCAGGTGCTGATCTCTCAGCGCGCGGCCGTGAAGGACTGGGCGCTGGACTGGGAGTTCGCCGCCGGCAGCGCACTCGCGGGTGAGACGAGCCGTCAGGCGGCCGCCCGCGAGCTGTGGGAGGAGACCGGGCTGCGGGCCGCTGCAGATGCCCTGGTCTTCGTCGGGAGGGTCGTCGAGCAGTCGGCGCTGTTCGACCTCTACGTGGCGCACGACGTCGACCCCGCGACGCTCATTCTCGACCCGGAGGAGGTCGCCGCGTCGGAGTGGGTGACGCTCGACGACGTGCACGCGCGCTATCGCTCGGACTTCGCCGGGCCGTGGGTCGCCCGCCTGGACGCGCTCTGGCCGCAGCTGTTGCGAGCGGTACGCGCGGGCGGCGCTGCGCGGTGACGGTCTTCGCGGCGTATTCGCCGGATGCCGGCGCTCTGGCACCGGCCGTGGTGTCGCTGCGTCCCGCGACGAAGGGCGACGTCGACGCGATCCTGCGGATCGAGGTCGCGGCCGGGCGTCCGGCGGGCTCGGTGGGCAGCGCCGACGGGTACCGGCGCGCGATCGCCGATCCTGACCGGTGCGTGCTGGTCGCGGTGTCGGATGGTGCGGAGCATCCGGTCGTGGTCGGGTGGGCGAAGACGCACCATCACACAGACGTGGCAGATCCTGCGCCGGCTGGGCACTACCTCGCCGGGATCACGGTGGATCCGGCGTGGCGCCGACGCGGTGTCGCGGCGGCTCTGACCGACGCCCGGATGCAGTGGATCGCCGCCCGCTGCGACGAGGCGTTCTACGTCGTGAACGCCCAGAACCGCGCGTCGATCGACCTGCACACGCGGTGGGGTTTCACCGAGGTGCTGCGCGCACCGCGTCTCACGGGGGTCGAGTTCGAGGGCGGCGTGGGGATGCTCATGCGGGCATCCCTGGACCGTTGACGGGGATGCCGGACCGAACCCCATCCCGAGCCGGCGCGGTCAGTCGATCAGCGGGCGTCCGCCCGCCCCGGGTTCGTCCTTGTCGGCGACGTCGTCCGCCTGGTCCGCATCCAGCACGGGCTTGGCCGCCGCGATGTTGCGGATCGGCCGCCAGACGAGCAGCAGCGTCACCGCGGAACCGGCGAACGCGAACCACCACGGCGCGGTGAGGCCCCACGTCTGGGCGATGAGTCCGCCGAGCAGCTGCCCGATCACGAGGCCGCCGAACACGCCGACCATGTTGACCGATGCGATGCGTCCCTGCAGCGAGATCGGCACGAGACGCTGGCGCACGGTGGTGGAGATGGTGCCCCACACGAACGCGTACAGGCCGAAGCCGAACATGATGATCAGGGCGACGACGCCGTTCGTGGTCAGCGCGAACGACAGGTGCATCAGCACCTCCAGCGACAGGCACACGCGCATGAGCGTCGAGAACGACACGTGCCTCTCGAGCCATCCGAACGAGAAGACGGCGACCATGCCGCCGAGGGCCGACGCCGTCGTGAGCGCTCCGTAGCCGATCGCGCCCATGTGCAGGTGCTCCGTGGCGTACAGCACGAGGACGCTCCAGGGCGCGGCCCACGTGACGTTGAACACCAGGATGATGAGCACGAGCGTGCGCACCGGCGGGTTGTGACGCAGCCACCGCAGCCCTTCGCGGATCGGATGCGGCTTCACCGGCGTGCCGTCGGCGTTGACCGCCGCGGCACCCGTGGCGGCGGCATCCTTCTCGGGGATCGGGGTGTGCGAGATCCGCGAGATCAGCAGCACCGCGAGAGTCACGCACAGGATCTGCAGCAGGAACGGCCAGAACGAGCCGACTGCGAACAGGAACGCGCCCAGGGGCGGTCCGGCGAGCTGGTTGGCGACCAGATAGCCCGCCTGCATGCGGGCGTTGCCGATGCCGAGGTCGGCGGGGCGCACCATCATCGGCAGCAGCGTGCTGCCCGCGGAGTCGGCGAAGACCTCGGCGGTGCCGTACAGGAACGCCGTCGCGAGCACGATCCACACGCTCGCGTGGCCCGTCACCAGGAACACGACCAGCGCTCCGACGATGACCGCACGGATGCCGTTGGCGAGCATGACCAGCCGGCGCCGGTCGTGGTGGTCGGCGACCGACCCGGCGAGCAGGCCGAACAGCAGCCACGGCAGGAACTGCATCATCGCGCCGGATGCCACCAGCACCGGCGACGAGGTCATCGACGCGATGAGCAGCGGTGCGGCCGACAGCGCGATCCCGTCTCCGAGATTGCTGGTCCACGACGAGGCCAGCAGCCAGCGGAAATCCTTGCCCAGGCGGCGTGGAGCGATCAGTTCGCCGAGCGAGGGCATCCCAGCATCCTATGGGACCGGGAGCCCGCGCCCGGGCGTCGGCGTCAGCTCGTGGCCGGTGCGTCCTTGCGGTGGACGAACAGGGTCTCGGTCTGCTCGATGTCCATGCCCTTCGTCTCGGGCACGCGCCACGCGACGTAGACGAACGACAGCGCCGCGAACAGCGCGTACATGCCGTATGTGAGCGGCAGCGACCACGACGACATCGCCGGGAACGAGATCGTGATGAGGAAGTTCGCGATCCACTGGGCGCCCGCGGCCACGCCCAGCGCCTTGCCGCGGATGCGGCTCGGGAAGATCTCGCCGAGCAGCACCCAGACCAGCGGACCCCACGATGCGCCGAACCCGACGACGAACACGTTGGCGGCGACGAGCGCGATCGGGCCCCACGGGGCGGGCAGCGTGACGGCGCCGTCGGCGTTCGTCTCGGAGAACACGAAGCACAGCGCCATCAGGCCGAGCGAGACCGTCATCATCACCGAACCGGTCAGCAGGATGGGCTTGCGCCCCACGCGGTCGACCAGGAAGATCGCGATGAGGGTCACCAGCACGTTCGTGATCGAGGTCACGACGCTGATCGTGAACGAGTCGCTCTCGTCGAACCCGACCGACTGCCACAGGCTCGTCGAGTAGTAGAAGATCACGTTGATGCCGACGAACTGCTGGAACACCGACAGGATGATGCCGACCCACACGATGCGCTGAAGGCCCAGCACCGGTCCGCGGATCGAGACGCCCGCGTTCTTGCGGTCGGCCTCGATGGCCTTCTGCAGTTCGCGGATGCTCTGGTCGAGGTCCGCCGGGGGCATCAGCCGTGCGAAGATCGCCCGCGCCTCGTCGTGCCGGCCCTTGGACAGCAGGTAGCGCGGCGATTCCGGCAGCGTGAACGAGAGGATGCCGTACACCGCCGACGGGATCACCCCGACGAGGAACATCCACCGCCATGCCTCCAGGCCGAGCCACAGCACGTTGTCGGCGCCGCCGGCAGAGTTCGCGAGCAGCGCGTCCGACAGCAGTGCGGCGAAGATGCCGAGCGTGATGGCGAGCTGCTGCAGCGAGGCGAGGCCGCCGCGGATCTGCCGGGGTGCGATCTCGGCGATGTACGCGGGAGCGACGACCGACGCGATGCCGATGCCGAGACCGCCGATGACGCGCCACAGCGCGAGGTCCCACGGCGAGAAGGCGAGACCGGCGCCGATCGACGAGACGAAGAACATGATGGCGCCGAGGAACATCACCCGCAGGCGGCCCCAGCGATCCGACAGGTTGCCCGCGATGATCGCGCCGACCGCGCAGCCGAGCAGCGCGATCGCCACGACGAAGCCGGTGATCACGTCGTTGAGCGCGAAGTCCTTCGAGATCGAGTCGACGGCGCCGTTGATCACCGAGGAGTCGAAGCCGAAGAGGAATCCGCCCACCGCGGCGGCGACCGACAGTCCGATCGCGCGACGGCCGTAGGGGCTGCGGAGCGAGAATGCGTCCGCCGGGATCGTGCCGGTCGTGTTCATGTCCGTCACGCTAGCGCTCGCCCGGAGCCAGCGGGGGCCCTTGCGCGGGCGGGTCGGCATGTGCGAGCGCGAACGGCGCGAACCGGGGATGCCGCGGCCCCCGGCATCCCGTCGGTACTGTGGAGGCATGCCCGTCACCCTGCTCGGCGCGGCCGAGATCCGCGCGCTCGCCGCCGACCTCGACGTCACCCCGACCAAGAAGCTCGGGCAGAACTTCGTCGTCGACGCCAA
>NZ_JBQCIP010000190.1:0-7833 GCF_051953575.1 Microbacterium sp. | reverse complement strand
TATGTGATGACGCGGGGCCGCCCGGTCTCGATGCCGTCGATCGGGAGGACAGGGCGTGCCCGAGGTCTCCACCCAGTCGCGCACCGTCCCGGTTCCCGGTGGCGTGCTCGAGCTCTCATGGGCAGCTGCCACCGACACCGGGCGCCGGCGCGAGGTGAACCAGGACGCGTTCTTCGCGGACTACCCCCTCTTCGTCGTCGCCGACGGCATGGGCGGTCACGTCGGGGGAGAGATCGCCAGCGCGAGCACGATCGAGCGCCTCACGGCGGTCGCCGATGCCGGCGTCGTGAACCCGAAGACGATCGAGAAGGCGCTCGCCCGTGCGGTGAAGGACATCGCGTCGCACCCCGAGGCGACCGATGACGGCACCGGGACGACGGTGACCGGGGTGTTCCTCGACACGAGCGGCGAGGCCGCCCACTGGGTGACGCTCAACATCGGCGACTCGCGCGTGTATCTCGTGCGCGACGGGGCCATCGTGCAGATCACGACCGACCACTCCGTCGTCCAGGAGCTCGTGGCCGCCGGACGGCTCAGCCCCGAAGAAGCCGAGAACCACCCGTACGGCAACGTCATCACGCGCGCGGTGGGCCCGAGCGACGGCGTGAAGCCCGACTACGTCCGCCTCGACGTCGCCGACGGAGATCGCTTCGTCATCTGCTCCGACGGTCTGACGAAAGAGTTGACGGATTACGGCATCCGCCATTTCCTCGACGAGAACGCCGACCCGGCCGCCGCGGTGACCGCGATGCTCGAGGCCGCGCTCGAGAACGGCGGCCGCGACAACATCACGATCGTGGTGCTCGACGTCGCCGATCCGGCCGCCGCGCGTGACCGCGACCACGCAGGCTCGGCCGAGCCGGAAGCGGCCGCCGACCCTGCCGACGCCGACACCGGACCCATCGACGTGGCGGGCGGGGCCGACCCCGAGGGCAGCGCCCCTTCCTCCGCAGACGCCGAGTGACGCCAGTTCTCCCCAGAACGACGCAGACGCCCTCCGGCGCCGAGGCGTCCGCGGTGGACTCTGAGGGTGCGATCCACCCTCCACTCCCTGCCTTCCGCTGACGGGTCTGCCGTCGACGATCGGCCCCCGGCGCTGACGGATGGCGAGGCCCTGACCCTCCCCGCCGCGTGGGTAGCGCCCTCTCGTCCGCCACTGCCGCTGGTCGCCGCCGTGGTCCCCGTCGTCGGGGCCGTCGCGCTGTGGCTGGTGACGGGGTCGATCTTCTCGCTCTGGTTCGCGCTGCTCGGACCGCTGCTCGCCGCAGCCACGCTGCTCGACGCGCGCCGCGCGGCGCGTCGTGACGGACGCCGCGCAGCGGTCGACGCCGCCCAGGCTCGTGAGCGCGTGTCGCGGGCGGTGACGGCGCGTCACGACACCGAGCGGGCGCAGCTGTGGGCGCGGCATCCCGACGTGGCGCGGTTCGACGTCCGCCCGGACGACATCTGGCGCGGCGGTGCCGTCCGATCGATCGTCGTCGGCGGAGGCGAGCGCGTCAGCGGAGTGCGGATCACTGGGGGCGACGGGGATGCGGATGCCGCTGCCCTGCGTCGTCGTGCCGGCCGGCTCGACGCCGCCCCGGTGACTGTGGCCGCCGAGGGCGGGGTCGTCGTGGTCGGCGCCGACGCCTTGGCAGCTGCTGTGCAGCGAGCCCTCCTCCTGCAGCTGTGCCTCGCGCACGCGCCGGGCGAGCTGCGGATCGTGGGCCCCTGCGACGACGAGCTGGCGTGGGCGGCAGCGCTGCCGCATCGCGCCGCCCGCACGGGGGTCCGGGTCGCGGTCGTCGCGCCCGGCGGCCGGGTTCCCGCGGATGCCGAGATCGCCCTGGCCCGCAGTCGGCCCGGCGACCCGCTGCCGCCGCAGTGCGCCGCCGTCGTCACCGTGGCGTCACCCGGGAGGGCGCGACTGGAGCTGGCGGGGGAGGGCGCCGAGCTGGCGGTGGAGGCGGTCTCGCTCCCGCAGGCCGAGGCGATCGCCGCCGTGCTCGCGGCTCGCGCCGAGCAGAGCCTCGGCCTGGCCCGGGATTCCGCGGAGCCGGTCCTCCTCGCCGCGCTGCGTGCGGAGCAGTCCGGCCGCGGCGAGGATGGGGGAGGCCTGCCGGCGGTCATCGGGCGGGCCGGCGCCGAGCCGTTCGCTGTGGACCTGGTGCACGACGGGCCGCATGCGGTGGTCGCCGGCGTCACCGGCTCCGGCAAGAGCGAACTGCTCATCACGTGGATCCTGTCACTGTGCGCGACGCGGCCGGCCGATGAGGTGACGTTCCTGCTCGCGGACTTCAAAGGCGGCACCGCCTTCGACGCCCTGGCCGACGTGCCCCACGTCACCGGCGTCATCACCGACCTCGACGGCGCGGGCGCGCGGCGGGCGATCGAGAGCCTGCGGGCCGAGCTCCGTCGACGGGAATCGGCGATCGCGGCCGCCGGCGCCCGCGACATCCTCGACCCGCGCGTGCGGCTGCCGAGGCTCGTGGTGGTCGTCGACGAGTTCGCGGCCCTCCTGGCCGACCACCCCGAGCTGCACGCCGTGTTCGCCGATCTCGCCGCGCGCGGCCGCGCGCTCGGCATCCACCTCGTGCTGGGCACCCAGCGGTCGGCCGGGGTGATCCGCGAGAACCTGTTGGCGAACTGTCCGCTGCGGGTCAGCCTGCGGGTCACCGACGCGAGCGACAGCCGTGCGCTCCTCGGCGTGGACGATGCCGCGCTGCTGCCGGGCGGAGCTGCCGGGCGCGGTGCCGCGCTCGTCCGGCGCGCCGCCGACAGCCAGCCGATCGCCGTGCGCATCGCGCTGTCAGGGCCCGAGGACGTCAGAGCCGCCGTCGCGCGCGTCGGTGACGAGACGCCGCGCCGGCCCTGGCTGCCCGATCTGCCGGGTCGCCTCGCGCTCGCCGAGATCGCGGACCGCCCGGACGCACCGGTCGGCGCGGTGCTGCTGGGTCTGGCCGACGAGCCCGAGCGGCAGCGTCAGCCCGTCGTCGCCCTGACCTCCGCCGATCGCGGACTCCTCGTGCTGGGCGGACCCGGGTCGGGCGTGTCGAACGTGCTCGACCTCGTCTGTGCGCAGGCCCCGCGGAGTGTGCGACTGCCTGCCGATCCGGAGGGGCTGTGGGATGCCGTCACCGCCCTCGCCGAGCAGCCCCCCTCGGCCGGCACGCTCGTCGTGGGCGACGACCTCGACGCCATCGCCGGCCGGTTCCCCGTCGAGTACGCGGCGACGTTGTGGGAGCGGCTCGATCTCATCGTCCGGCGGGCCGGCGACGCCGGGGCCGTCGTCGTGGCGGGAGCACACCGCACGCCCGGCGCGGTCGCGCGGCTGGCCGAGCTGTTCCCCCGACGGCTGATGCTGCCCTACGCCACCCGCATGGATCATGCCGGCGCGGGCGGCGATCCGTCGTCGTTCGAGGCCGGTGCACCGGCTGGCCGCGGCCGGCTCGACGGCCGGACGATCCAGGTCGCCTTGGCGCCCCACACCGGACGCCCGCCGCAGGACGCCCGACGCGCGCCGCAGGACGCCACCGGGACGGACGCCGCCGCCCCGTGGGCGCCGTCGAGTCCGCTCACCGGGGTCGTCGCGCGTCGGTCGCCGGCGAGCCGCCAAGCGCTCGCGACCTGGGAGCGCGCCGGAGTCCGGGTGTGCGGGCTCGACGAGTACGCGGCAGACTCGTCGGCGGTGGCCGATGGCCGCGTCGTCGTGACCGGGGAACCGGAGGACTGGCAGCGGCACTGGCGCCTGCTCGCCGACGTGCGCGGAGACCACGACCTCGTCGTCGACACCTCGTGCGCGGCGGAGCTGCGCGTGCTCGCCGGGTACCGCGGCGTGCCGCCCTTCTGCGAGCCGGGACGCGGACGGGCGTGGCTCATGTCTGCGGGCGCCGACCCCGTCCGCATCGTCCTGCCCCTCGACGATTCCGGCCGAACCGTCAGGACCTCGCGTTGACCGTGCCCTCGTCGTGCACTTAGCGTCGCTCTGTGGCTACTTCCCCCATCGATCTCGATCGACCGGACGGCAAGGGGCTCGCGGCCGGCACGCTGGGACTATGGGGTTCCACCGTCATCGGCCTCGCCTCCACCGCGCCGGTCTACTCCCTCGTCGCAACGCTCGGCTGGGTGGTGCTCGCCGTCGGCGCCCAGGCGCCGATCGCGTTCATCGTCGCGTTCATCCCGATGCTGTTCATCGCGTTCGCCTACCGCGAGCTCAACAACGACGTGCCCGACTGCGGCACCACGTTCACGTGGGGCACGAAGGCGTTCGGCCCGGTCACCGGCTGGCTGGGCGGCTGGGGCGTCGCCGTCGCCGGCATGGTCGTGCTCGCCAACCTCGCACAGATCGGCGGCATCTATCTGTGGGCCCTCGTGGACGGGATCATCGGCAGTCCCGACGACGCGCTGCTGTCCGACAACGTGCCGCTGGTGACCGCCACGGGCGTCGTGTTCATCCTCGCGATGACCTGGATCAGCTGGCGCGGCGTCGAGATCGGCGAACGCATCCAGAACGTGCTGCTGGGCATTCAGTACCTCGCCCTCGCGATCTTCGTGATCGCCGCCGTCTGGCAGTTCTTCACCGGCACCGCGCCGAACCCGACTCCCATCGACTGGTCGTGGTTCAACCCGGTCGCGTTCACCGACTGGCACGGCTTCACCGAGGCCGTCCTGCTCGCGCTGTTCATCTACTGGGGCTGGGACACCTGCCTCGCCCTCAACGAAGAGACGAAGGACCCCAAGCGCATCCCCGGTCGCGCCGCGCTCCTCACGTGCGTGATCCTCCTCGTGACTTACGTAGGCGTGACGGTCGCGGCCATGATGTACGCCGGACTCGGCGACACCGGAACGGGCCTGGGCAACGAGGCCAACGCCGACGACTTCTTCCTCTCCATCAAGGACGGGCTGCTCGGCCCCTTCGGCTGGGTCCTGGTCGTCGCGGTGCTGATCTCGGCGGTCTCGTCGACGCAGACCACGATCCTCCCCACGGCCCGGGGCACCCTCGCGATGGCGGCCTACCGCGCGCTGCCGCGCAAGTTCATGAACGTGCACCCGCAGTACAAGACGCCGTCGTTCTCGACGATCGTCATGGGCATCGTCGCGAGCGTCTACTAC
This sequence comes from Microbacterium sp., assembly GCF_051953575.1. Classification (GTDB taxonomy): domain Bacteria; phylum Actinomycetota; class Actinomycetes; order Actinomycetales; family Microbacteriaceae; genus Microbacterium. Next base: position 2,742 of record NZ_JBQCIP010000190.1, on the reverse strand, counting down.
ATCGGAATGACCCTCATCAGTGACAACATCCTGCAGGACTCGATCCTCTCGCTCGGGCTCGCCATCGCCTTCTACTACGGCATCACCGGCTACGCGAGCGTCTGGTACTTCCGCAAGGACCTCTTCACCTCTGCCCGCAACCTGTGGTTCAAGGGCATCTTCCCGCTCCTGGGCGCGCTCATGCTCACGTATGCGTTCATCCAGTCGGCCATCGACATGTGGGACGTCGACTACGGCTACACGGTGCTGTTCGGCATCGGCGGCACGTTCGTCCTCGGCATCGGCTCGCTGCTGCTGGGCGTCGTGCTGATGCTCGTGTGGTGGATGTTCCCCGGCGCCAAGCCGTTCTTCCGCGGCGAGAGCCTCAACCGCGAGACCCCCGTGCTCGTGCCCGAGGATCCCGCCGAGTTCACCCGATCGATCGACGGCGGACTGGTCTGACGCCCCGCCTCAGAACGACGGATGCCGCCGCCCCGGGCTCGCGCTGAGCCTAGGGTGGCGGCATCCGTTCTTCGGGTCAGGCCAGCGCGGACTCCAGCGGCGCCAGGTCGAGGCCGTGCGCCGTCGCCACGCCGGGGTTCACGATGCGCCCGCCCTGCGTGTTGAGGCCGGCTGCCAGAGCCGCGTCGGCGCGCAGCGCGGCCTGCCAGCCGTGGCGCGCGATCTGGCGGATATACGGCATGGTCGCGTTCGTGAGGGCCGACGTCGACGTGTTGGGCACGGCGCCCGGCATGTTCGCGACGCAGTAGAACACCGTGTCGTGCACGCGGAAGGTCGGGTCGTCGTGCGTCGTCGGGTGGGTGTCTTCGAAGCATCCGCCCTGATCGACGGCGATGTCGACGAGCACCGAACCCGGCCGCATGCGCGACACCATGTCGTTCGTCACGAGCTTGGGCGCCTTCGCCCCGGGGATGAGCACCGAGCCGATCACGAGGTCCGAGGCGACGACGGCACGGTCGAGATCCAGCGGATTGGATGCCGCCGTCTTGACACGACCCTGGAAATGGTCGTCCAGGAACCGCAGGCGCTGGATGTTGGTGTCGAAGATCGTCACGTCGGCGCCCATGCCGGCGGAGATGTAGGCCGAGTTCGCCCCGGCGACACCGCCGCCGATGACCGTCACGGTCGCCGGGCGCGTGCCGGGGACGCCCGACATGAGCAGGCCGAGACCGCCCGCCGAGCGCATCAGCGTCGACGCGCCGACCATGGGGGCCAGGCGTCCGGCGACCTCGCTCATCGGCGCGAGCAGCGGCAGGCCGCCACCGGGCAGCTGCACCGTCTCGTACGCGATCGCCGTGACCCCGTCGGCGATCAGCCGGTCGGTGAGCGGACGGTCGGCCGCGAGGTGCAGGTAGGTGAACAGCACCAGGTCGTCGCGGAAGTACCCGTACTCCGACGCGATCGGCTCCTTGACCTTCAACAGCAGCTCGGCGCGAGCCCACACCTCGGCGGCGTCGTCCAGCAGCACGGCACCGGCGGCCTCGTACTCGGCATCGGGCATCGACGAGCCGACACCGGCGCCCCGCTGCACGAACACCTCGTGCCCGGCCGACGCGAGGTCGTGCACGCCGGCCGGAGTGAGGGCGACCCGATACTCGTTGTTCTTGACCTCGGTGGGGACACTGATCCTCATCGCCGATCCTTTCCGCTCCGCCTTTGGAGCGCTCGGGCTCCTCGTGGGAGCGCCTCTAGAAAGCGGGGCGGATCGCCCCGACATCTTGTCCGCCGCCGGTGACCGCGAGCGGAAGCCGCGACATCGTCTCGGTGACGGCGGACGAGTCCAATGCGCCGTGACGTTCCAGCAGGCGCAGGGCGACGGCGGTCGCGGCGCGGCCGCTGCCGTCGAGCATCTTCAGGGCGACGGTGGTGCCGTCCGGAGCGACCATCACCATCACGCCCTCCGCGCCGCCCTTGGCGAAGACGCCGAGGCTCTCGATCGCGACCGTGTCGGCGCGGCCGGGGCCGTCGATGGTCCAGGGGTTCGCCCGCACGGCCTCGACGAGCGCGCCGGCACTGCGGTGCAGCGCGAACGGCGACGTCGTCGACGAGTTGCCGATGCGGTGGATCGCACGGGCGAGGCCGAACAGCGTCATCGCGTACACCGGCGCGCCGCATCCGTCGACTGCGGTGGCGGCGACCTTCTCGCCGATGAGCCGCTCGATCGTCTCCCGGATGAGGAGCTGCACGGGGTGCTCGGGAGAGAGGTAGCCCGCGGTGTCCCAGCCGTTGACGACGCTGGTGAGCAGCATCGTGGCGTGCTTGCCCGAGCAGTTCATGCGGATGCGCTGCGGCTGGCCCAGCTCGCGGACCATCTCGTCGCGTGTGGCGGTGTCGCTCGGCCACGCGGCGGGGCATCCCAATGCGTCCTCGCCCAGCTGGGCGGACGCGAGGATCTCGCGCACGACGGCGACGTGGCGATCGGTGCCGGCGTGACTGGCCGTCGACAGACCGAGGCGTTCGCCCTCCAGCGAAGCGCCGGCAGACAGGCACGCGAGCGCCTGGAGCGGCTTCAGGCTCGACCGGGGCAGGATCAGCGCGTTCGGGTCGCCGAGCCTCTCGCTGACGGTGCCGTCGGCGCCGAGGACGATCGCGATGCCGGAATGCCGCGACTCGACGAATCCACTGCGTTCGACGACGGCGAGTTCCACGGCGTCGGCTGCGGCGAAGGTCTGCGGCACCCCGCAAGCCTACCGCCGACTCGGGTCGCCGCCGTCATGTCAGACTGTCCGCATGCTGGGTGAG
>NZ_JBQCIP010000189.1:0-10845 GCF_051953575.1 Microbacterium sp. | reverse complement strand
GACCTCGGGCACGCCCTGTCCTCCCGATCGACGGCATCGAGACCGGGCGGCCCCGCGTCATCACATACTAGTGGGTCACTCGACCGCATCCTCGGACTCGGCGAGTGCGTCGACGACGATCTGCGCCGTCGTCGGCGGCGGGCCGAGCGGCACCGGGACGACGGCCACGGGCTCGTCCTCGTCGACGGCCCCCTCGAACTGCGCGTTGTACAGACGCCAGTACGCGCCCTTGGCCGCGAGCAGCTCATCGTGCGAGCCCTGCTCGACGATCGCCCCGTTCTCCATCACGAGGATGAGGTCGGCGTCGCGGATCGTCGAGAGCCGGTGGGCGATGACGAATGCCGTCCGGTCCTCGCGCAGGCGCGACATGGCGCGCTGGATCAGCAGCTCCGTGCGCGTGTCGACCGACGATGTCGCCTCGTCGAGGATGAGGATGCGAGGGTCTGCCAGGAAGGCCCGCGCGATCGTGACCAACTGCCGCTCGCCGACGCTGAGGTTGGTGGCCTCGTCGTCGAGCATCGTGTCGTAGCCGTCGGGCAGGGCGTGCACGAACCGGTCGACGTAGGCGGCGGTCGCGGCCGCGACGAGCTCCTCCTCCGACGCCCCGGGGCGTCCGTAGAGGATGTTCTCGCGGATCGTGCCCGCGAACAGCCACGTGTCCTGCAGCACCATGCCGGTGCGCCGGCGCAGGTCGTCGCGCGTCATGTGCAGCGTGTCGACGCCGTCGAGCGTGATGCGCCCCGAGTCGACGTCGTAGAACCGCATGATGAGGTTCACGAGCGTCGTCTTTCCTGCGCCGGTCGGGCCGACGATCGCCACGGTGCTCCCCGGGCGCGCCGCCAGGGTGAGGCCGTCGATCAGCGGCTTGTCCTCGACGTACCGGAACGACACGTCGTCGAACTCCAGCCGGCTCGCAGAGTCTGCGACGGTCTGCGCATCCTCGTCGTCGGCCGTCTGCTCCTTCTCGTCGAGCAGCTCGAACACGCGCTCGGCGCTGGCGACGCCCGACTGCAGCAGATTCGCCATCGAGCCGAGCTGGCTGAGCGGCTGCGTGAACTGGCGCGAGTACTGGATGAACGCCTGCACGTCGCCGATCGTCATGAGGCCGGCCGCCACCTGAAGACCGCCGACCACGGCGATGGCGACGTAGACGAGGTTGCCGATGAACATCATCGCGGGCATGATCACGCCCGACAGGAACTGCGCCCCGAAGCTCGCGCGGTACAGCTGCTCGTTCTCACGGAGGAAGTCGGCCTCCACCTCCTGCTGGTGGCCGAACACCTTGACGATCGAGTGGCCGGAGAACGTCTCTTCGACGCGGGCGTTGAGCACGCCGGTGTGCGCCCACTGCTGCACGAACAGCTTCTGTGACCGTCGCGCCACCAGCACCGTGATGAGCAGGGTCACCGGGATCGTGACGAGGGCGATGACCGCCAGCAGCGGCGAGATGAGGAACATCATGACCAGCACGCCGATGACCGTCAGCAGCGAGATGACGAGCTGCGACAGCGTCTGCTGCATCGTCTGGCCGATGTTGTCGACGTCGTTGGTGACGCGGCTCAGCAGCTCGCCCCGCTGCACGCGGTCGAAGTACGACAGCGGCAGGCGGTGGATCTTGTCCTCCACCTGCAGCCGCAGCCGGTGCATCGCGCGCTGGACGATGCCGTTGAGGATGCGGGCCTGCAGCCACCCGAACACGCTGGCGAAGAGGTACACCGCGAGAACGGCCGACAGCACCCACGCGAGCTGGTCGAAGTCGATCCCCGCGCCGGGCACGAAGTCCATCGCCGAGATCATGTTCGCCTGATCCTGGTTGCCCGAGGCGACCAGCTGATCGATGACCTGCTGCTTCGTCATGCCCGCGGGGACCTGGAGCGAGATGAAGCCGGCGAACACGATGTTCGTGCCCTCGCCGAGGAGCTTCGGGCCGATCACCGACAGCGTGACCGACAGGATGCCGAGCACGAGCACGCCGATCAGCCGGGGCGTGTCGGAGCGCAGCGTGCCGAGCAGCCGCCTCGCGCTGGGTCCGAAGTTCTGCGCCTTGCCCGCGGGCACTCCGGCACCGCCGCCGAACGGGCCGCGGCCTCCGCCAGGACCCATCGGCCGCGCGGGCGCCGCGCTGCGTGTGCCGCTCATGCCGCCGCCTCCGCCGCCAGCTGCGATTCCACGATCTCGCGGTAGGTCTCGCACGTCTCGACGAGGTCGTCGTGCACGCCGATCCCGACGATCCTGCCGTGGTCGAGCACGACGATCTGGTCGGCGTGCTGGATGGTCGACACGCGCTGCGCGACGACGAGTCGCGTCGCGTCGGGCAGGTGCGTGTCGAGCGCACGCCGGAGGGCCGCATCCGTCCGCAGGTCCAGCGCCGAGAACGAGTCGTCGAAGATATAGACCTCGGGACGTTTGACCAGAGCCCGCGCGATCGCGAGGCGCTGCCGCTGACCGCCCGAGACGTTGGTGCCGCCCTGCGCGATCTGCGACTCGAGCCCGTCGGGCATCGCCCGCACGAAGTCGGCGCCCTGGGCGAGCTCCAGCGCCTCCCACAGCTGCTCGTCGGTCGCGTCGTGGTCGCCGTAGCGCAGGTTGGAGGCCACGGTGCCCGAGAAGAGGAAGGCGCGCTGCGGCACGAGGCCGACGCGGGTCCACAGCTCGTCGGGGTCGTACTCCCGCACGTCGACGCCGTCCACGCGCACCGCGCCGGCGGTCACGTCGAACAGCCGTGGAACGAGGCTCACCAGGGTCGTCTTGCCCGAGCCTGTCGAGCCGATGACCGCGGTGGTCGTGCCGGGCTCGATGACGAAGGTCAGGTCGTGCAGGACGGCATCCTCGGCACCGGGGTAGGCGAAGTCGACGTGGTCGAACTCGACGCGACCCGCGGGAGCGGGGGCGGATGCCGCCACCGCCGGCGCCGACACCGACGGCTCGGTCTCGAGCACTTCGCCGATGCGGTTCGCGCACACGGCGGCCCGCGGGATCATCACGAACATGAATGTCGCCATCATGACGCCCATGAGGATCTGCATGAGGTAGTTGAGGAACGCGAACAGGGTGCCGATCTGCACCCCGTTCTCTTGCACCTGGAAGGCGCCGAACCAGATCACCGCGACGCTCGACAGGTTCATCACGAGCATGACGGCGGGGAACATCAGCGCCATGAGGTTGCCGGCCCGCAGCGCCGTGTCCTTCACGTCGTCGCTCGCCCCGGCGAACCGCGTGCGCTCCTCGCGCTCGCGCACGAAGGCGCGGACGACGCGGATGCCCGACAGCTGCTCGCGCATGATCTGGTTGACGCGGTCGATCCGCTTCTGCATCTGCGTGAACGCGGGCACCATGCGGGTCACGATGAGCCCGACGATGATGAGCAGCACGGGGATCGACACCGCCATGAGCCACGACAGCCCGGCGTCCTGCCGGATCGCCATGATCACGCCGCCGATCGCGAGGATCGGGGCCGAGACCATGAGCGTCGCCGACACCTGCACGAGCATCTGCACCTGCTGCACATCGTTCGTGTTGCGCGTGATCAGTGACGGCGCACCGAACTGCCCGACCTCTCGCTGCGAGAACGCGACGACGCGGTGGAAGAGGTCGCCGCGCATGTCGCGCCCGATCCCCATCGCGAGGCGGGAGCCGAAGTACACCGCGATGATCGAGCAGACCACCTGAGCGAGGCTCACGAGCAGCATCACGCCGCCGGTGCGCCAGATATAGGGGATGTCGCCCTGCACCACGCCCTGGTCGATGATGTCGGCGTTGAGCGTCGGCAGCCACAGCGACGCGATCGACTGGGCCAGCTGGAACACCACCACCGCGATGATGAGCAGCCAGGCAGGGCGGAGATATCGCCACAGGAGCTTCCCGAGCACGGCGGTCCTTTCCGGCGCGCGGCGTCGCAGACCGCGCACGAGAAGTGACGCTACGCCTGCGCGCGCGTCGCCGACAACCCGCCGCGTACGCCGTCGGCGAACTCTGCGCGGCGCCCCGCGAGCGGCCTCCGCAGCGACTCCGGCGAGCGTGCCGAGGTCGCCGCGGGACGCGTCAGGCCGCGGCCTCCGGCGGCGGGAACAGGCCGTCCAGCAGCTGCAGATCGGCCTCGGTGGGCGTCCACGCGGTGGCCGCCTCGGCGTTCGCCCGAACCTGCTCGGGCGTGGTGGCGCCGGCGATGACGCTGGAGAGCGCAGGATGCGACAGCAGCCAGCCGAACGTCGCCTGCAGCATCGTGATGCCTCGTTCGTCGCAGAACGACTGGTAGGCCTCCAGGGCGTCCCAGGGCGCCTCGTAGTAGAGATGCGCGCGCTGACGCATGATGCGCGAGTCGACAGGGGCGTCGTCGCGCGTGAACTTGCCGGTGAGCAGCCCGTTGTGCAGCGGGAAGTACGGGAAGAACCCGAGCCCGTAGCGCTCCACCGCCCGCAGCACGTTGCGCTCGGAACCCCTCGACAGCAGGCTGTACTGGTTCTGCGCCGAGATGTACGGGATGCCGCGGCGCATGAGCGCCGTGAAATGCGCCTCGGCGATCTGCCAGCCCGAGAAGTTCGAGTGCCCGATGTAGCGCACCTTGCCCTCGCGGACGAGGTCGCCGAGCGTATCGAGCGTCTCTTCCATCGGCGTGTCGTTGTCGGGCACGTGCAGCTGGTACAGGTCGATCCAGTCCGTCCGCAGGCGGGTGAGGGATGCCTCGACAGCCCGCCGGATGTACGACCGCGAGCCCTTGGAACCCGACAGCGGGTAGCCCATGTCGCGACCGGGGTGCCCGAACTTCGTCGCCAGGATCACCTGGTCGCGTCGCCCCCGCAGCGCCTCTCCCATGAGCGTCTCGGACTGCCCCGGCTGCCCGCCGTACATGTCGGCGGTGTCGAGGAACGTGACGCCCGCGTCGATCGCGGCATCCAGGACCGCACGCGTGCCCTCGATCGTCTCGGTGCGGGTGCCCTCGCGCCCGAAGTTGTTGCAGCCGAGGCCGACAGCGGACACGAGGAGGCCGGAGGCGCCGACGCGGCGCAGCGGAACGGTGGCGGTCATGCCTCCACGTTAGCCCGGTCGCCGGTCGCGTCCCGGCGGGCGCGGGCGGGCACCCGGCGCAATGGAACAGCCCCTCACCCGAGGGCGAGGGGCTGTTCGGTTCGTGTCATTCCTTGGGCGCCTCAGGGGCGCCCGGCGCGGCCGGCGGCTCGGTCGCCGGCGGCTCGGTGGCGGCAGGCGGCTGGGGTGCGGCCGGCGGAGCCGGAGGCGTCACCGGCGGCTGCGCGGCGGCCGGCGGAGGCGGGACCGGGGCACCGGGAGCCGCGGGCGGGGCCGGCGGTGCCGTATAGCCCGCGGGCGGCGCGGGAGGTGCGGTGTAACCGGCCGGAGGCTGATACCCGGCCGGGGCGCCCGGGGCGGTGGCGGGGTTCGCCGGGTACCCGCCGGCGGGGACCTGGCTCGGGATGCCGGACCACACCGTGTTGTCGGCGAGGAAGTTGCCCGCCCACGGAGCGGCCGGGATCGCGGTGTTCCAACGCGACCGGTCGAAGGCGTTGATGCCGAGCCACACGATGGCGAGGAAGAAGTAGAGGATGAGCCAGACGGCCTCCTTCTGCAGCTTCAGCCCGATGCGCCACGCGGCGGCGAGCGTGTACAGGAACGCCGCCAGGCCGATGAGCCAGCCGAGGACCGGAACCCACCCGAGGACGACCGTGCCTCCCCAGAGGATCAGCAGCCACCACGGGTTCAGGTCACCGAGCTTCACGAAGATGAGGGTGTTGTAGAACGGCACCCATGCGCGCCACTTGCCCTGAACCCCCGCCTTCTCGAAGATCTTCATGAGGAACCAGGAGCCGATGATGTAGGCGGCTACGGCGAACAGGAAGAAGAGCGGAGCGAGGATCAGGAACGCCCAGACGCTCCCGTACCCGCTGTCGTCGTACGTATCCATGGTGCGACCTCCAAGAGAGACGGGGGGCGTGTGGGGCACGCCCGCGAGGCCGCTGCCCCGCTCGACACATGGTAGCGACGCTCTCAGCTTCCTGTCAGCATTCCTGACGCAACGGGGGGATAGCCCCTCCGCGCACCGGTGGATAGCCTGAGCACAATCACCCGACCGAAGGGCTGCACATGACCGACCCGACCCCGTCCGCCGCGACTCCTCCCCCGCTGCCCGAGCAGTCCGCGGCTGCGGCCGCGGCGAACCCTCCGACGTCGACTCCCGTCGGGGCCGATCCCGACGACACCGGAGTCCCGCCCGTCGTCGGCGAGGCCGCCGATGTCGGACGCGGGTTCTTCGCCGCGCTGTTCGACCTGTCGTTCCGCACCTTCATCACGCGGCGGCTGGCGAGCGTGTTCTACCTCGTCGGACTCATCGCGATCGGCATCGGATTCGTCGTGTACTTCGTGGGCGGCATCCTGAGCGGCGTCTCGATGCTGTGGTTCAACCCCGGGGCCGGCATCAGCGCTCTCATCGCGACGATCATCGTCGTGCCGGTGCTGACGTTCCTCGCGATCATCCTGCTCAGGTTCATCATCGAGGGTGTCGTCGCCCTGATCGCGATCGCCGAGAACACCGAGCGCACCGCCCAGCACACCAAGCACTGACGGCCGAGCCGGCGTGTGGCGCGTGGTGACAGCCCGAGTTGCGCCGCCTCACCCCACGGACGCAGAGTGGACGGATGCCTGACGCCGCACCCGCCACCGCCCTCTCGGACGCACCGCACGCCGACGCGACCGTGCTCGACAACGCTCCCTGGCACGCCCTGACCGGCCCGCACGCCCGGTTCGCGATCGGCGGTGATCTGGTGCGCCGCTATCCCGAGGATGTGGCGCCGTTCGTCGCGGTGCGCACGTGGGACGACCCCGGCGTGTGGGACGCGCTCATCGACCTCGTCGGTCCCGGCACGGAGATCGGGCTGTCGGGCTACGACGGCGGGCTTCCGGCCGGCTGGGAGCTCGTCGGCCAGGGCGCCGGAGTGCAGCTGGTCGAGACGGATGCCCTGCAGCCCCGCCCCGACGCCGAAGCGGTCCTGCTCGGCGAGTCCGATGTGCCCGAGATGCTCGCCATCGTCGAGCGGAACCAGCCCGGCCCGTTCCGCCCCCGGACGTACGAGCTCGGTCGCTACGTCGGATTCCGCCGGGAGGGCCGTCTCGTCGCGATGGCCGGGGAGCGTCTGCACCCCGAGGGCTGGACCGAGATCAGCGCGGTCGCCGTCGATGCCGACCACCGGCGGCAGGGCCTCGCCTCGCGTCTCGTCCTCGACGTCGCGTTCCACATCCAGCAGCGCGGCGACCGCGCCCTGCTGCACGCCGCAGCGACCAACGTGAACGCCATCACCGCCTACGAGCGCCTCGGCTTCGCCCTCCGCAGGCGCAACACGTTCTCGGCGGTCCGCACGCCCGGCTCCTAGCCGGGGTGCGTCGCCGATCAGACGGCAGCGGGCGAGGGCTCAGGCGAAGAGCTCGAGCTCACCGGCCCGCGTCTCGCACACCCGCAGACCGACGGCATCCGCCCATCGCACGAATGCCGCGGCAGACGCGATGCGCGGGCGCTCTTCGGCCAGGCGGCGCACGAGGGCGCCCTTCGCGTGCTTGTTGAAGTGGTTGAGCGCGCGCACGGCACCGTCCGGCCCCTCGCTGACGACACGCACGTACCGCGTCGGGATGCCGTCGGGCACGGGCCCGAGCGCGACGTACGCCTCGGATCGCAGGTCGAGGACGAACCGCGGTTGCTCATCCGCGATCGCGGCCGACGCCGCCTCCGCCCACAGTCGTCGCAGCGGCGGCACACCGGGCAGCGACGTCCCCGCGCCCAGCCGGTACGCGGGGATCGGGTCGAGCGCTCCGACAGGCCCGAACGGGGCCGAGTGGATGAGGACATGGGCTCCGAGCCACCGCCGCGCCGTCGACGGAAGCGATGCCGCATCCAGAGCGTCGAACAGCACGCCGGTGTACCGGTGCACCGCCGGCATCGTCGGGGCGTCGCGCAGCACCGCGTTGACCGCCACCTCGCCGCGCTGCTTCGGACCGAGCTTCAGGACGCGTGCGGCGGCATCCTCGTCGGCCGACAGGGCGACCAGCGCGTCGACCACGGCGGTGCGCTGCGGCGTCAACGATGGCAGCGCGAGCCGCTCCCCGTCGAACGGGCGGCCGGAGCCGCCGGGGCGCTTGGTCTCGGACGGCGGCAGCAGGATCAGCATGTGGTTCTCGGTCCCCTCGGCAGAAAACGACTCGGCCGATCCCCGAAGGGACCGGCCGAGTGCGGCTGTCGCAGTGCGATCAGGAGATCAGTGCGGCGTTGCCCGCCACGATGGTGAGCTCGTCGCCCTCCATCGAGAGGAAGCCGTCCTGTGCGTTCGCAATGATCTTCGTGCCCGAGGTCTCGGTGATGCGCACCTGGCCCTCGGCGAGGATCGCGAGCACCGGCTCGTGACCGGTCATGAAGCCGATCTCGCCCTCGACGGTCTTGGCGACGACGAGCGAGGCCTCACCCGACCAGACCTCCGCGTCCGCGGAGACGAGGCTGACGTTGAGCGGCATGATCAGCCGTTCTCCTTCTGGATGCGCGCCCACTGCTCTTCGACGTCGGAGATGCCGCCGACGTTGAAGAACGCCTGCTCGGCCACGTGGTCGAACTCGCCCTTGACGATCGCGTCGAACGACTCGATGGTCTCCTTGATCGGGACCGTCGAACCCTCGACACCGGTGAACTTCTTCGCCATGTAGGTGTTCTGCGAGAGGAACTGCTGGATGCGGCGCGCACGGGCGACGACGATCTTGTCCTCTTCCGAGAGCTCGTCGACACCGAGGATCGCGATGATCTCCTGCAGCTCCTTGTTCTTCTGGAGGATCTGCTTCACGGCGGTGGCCACGCGGTAGTGGTCCTCACCGATGTAGCGCGGGTCCAGGATGCGGCTCGTCGACGTGAGCGGGTCGATGGCCGGGTACAGGCCCTTCGACGCGATCTCACGCGACAGCTCGGTCGTGGCGTCGAGGTGCGCGAACGTGGTCGCCGGCGCCGGGTCGGTGTAGTCGTCGGCGGGGACGTAGATCGCCTGCAGCGACGTGATCGAGTGACCGCGCGTCGAGGTGATGCGCTCCTGCAGGATGCCCATCTCGTCGGCCAGGTTCGGCTGGTAGCCCACGGCCGAGGGCATGCGGCCCAGCAGCGTGGAGACCTCGGAACCGGCCTGCGTGAAGCGGAAGATGTTGTCGATGAAGAGCAGCACGTCCTGCTTCTGCACGTCGCGGAAGTACTCCGCCATCGTCAGAGCGGACAGGGCGACGCGCAGACGCGTCCCCGGCGGCTCGTCCATCTGGCCGAAGACGAGCGCGGTCTTGTCGAAGACGCCCGCCTCCTCCATCTCGTGGATGAGGTCGTTGCCCTCACGGGTGCGCTCGCCGACACCGGCGAACACCGACACACCACCGTGGTCCTGCGCCACGCGCTGGATCATCTCCTGGATGAGGACCGTCTTGCCGACGCCCGCACCGCCGAAGAGGCCGATCTTGCCACCCTGCACGTACGGGGTGAGGAGGTCGATGACCTTGATGCCGGTCTCGAACAGCTGGGTCTTCGACTCGAGCTGGTCGAACGACGGGGGCTGACGGTGGATCGGCCAGCGCTCGGTGATCTCGATCTGCTCGCCCGGCTCGGCGTTCAGGATGTCACCGGTGACGTTGAACACCTTGCCCTTGGTGACGTCGCCGACGGGCACGCTGATCGGGGCGCCGGTGTCGCGCACCTCGCCGCCGCGGACCAGTCCGTCGGTCGGCTTCAGCGCGATCGCACGGACCAGGTCGTCGCCGAGGTGCTGGGCGACCTCGAGGGTGATCTCGCTCGACTCGGAGCCGATCGTGATCGTGGTCTTCAGAGCGTTGTAGATGCCCGGGATCGCATCGTGCGGGAACTCGATGTCGACCACGGGGCCGGTGACGCGCGCGATGCGCCCGACGCCCGGCTGCGCGGTCGAAGCCTGGGCTTCGGCGGTAGCGGTAGTCATGATTTCTATCTCTCTCGTAGACGTTTTACTTGGCCGAGCTCAGCGCGTCCGCGCCGCCGACGATCTCGGAGATCTGCTGGGTGATCTCCGCCTGACGGGCGTTGTTCGCGAGACGCGTGTAGTCGGTGATGAGCTTGTCGGCGTTGTCGCTCGCGGCCTTCATCGCCTTCTGCGTGGCCGCGTGCTTGGAGGCGGCGGACTGCAGCATCGCGTTGAAGATGCGGCTCTCGATGTAGACGGGGAGCAGCGAGTCGAGCACCGTCCCCACGTCCGGCTCGAACTCGTAGAGCGGCAGGACCTGCGTGCGGTCCGGCTCCTCGACGCCCTCGACGACCTCCAGCGGCAGCAGGCGGACGACCTGCGGCTCCTGGGTCAGCATGCTGATGAAGCGGTTATAGATGATGTGGATCTCGTCCACGCCGCCGTCGGACGCGTCGCGCAGGAAGGACTCGAGGATCGCGTCGGCGACCTCCTTGGCCTGCTCGAACTCCGGGGCATCCGTGTTGCCGGTCCAGACCCGCTCGAACGCACGCCGCCGGAAGCTGAAGTAGCCCTGCGCCTTGCGGCCCACGAGGAAGTACACGACCTCCTTGCCCTGGCTGCGCAGCAGCTCGGCGAGCTTCTCGGACTCCTTCAGGACGTTCGAGTTGAACGCACCGGCGAGACCGCGGTCCGACGAGAAGATGACGATCGCGGCGCGCTCGATCTTCTCCGGCTCGGTGGTCAGCACGTGGTCGACGTTGGAGTACGTCGCCACCGCCGACACCGCGCGCGTGATGGCGCGGGCGTACGGCGAGCTGGCGGCGACCCGCGCCTGCGCCTTCTGGATGCGAGAGGCGGAGATCAGCTCCATCGCACGGGTGATCTTCTTGGT
>NZ_JBQCIP010000188.1:0-5575 GCF_051953575.1 Microbacterium sp. | reverse complement strand
CTGGCGTTCACGTCGCTGTCGATGATCCCCGCGCTCGCCTTCTTCAGCCTGTTCGAGCGCCGCATCGTCGGCGGCCTCACCGGGGCGGTCAAGGGATGAGCGGGGTGGATCTGCCCGCCGTCTCGGAGCGGGTGCGGGCTCTGCACGCCCAGATGACGCTCGACGAGAAGCTCGCGCAGCTCGTCGGCTACTGGGTCGACCAGGGCGACGAGGTCGTCGCGCCCATGGCGGGCGAGATGGTGAACTCCACCGGCTACGACGAGGCGACCGTGCACGGGATCGGGCACCTGACCCGGGTGTACGGGACGCGCCCGGTCGACCCCGTCGAGCGGGCGGCCTGGCTGTGGGACGAGCAGCGACGCCTGCGCGAGCGCTCGCGCCTGGGCATCGGGGCGATCGTGCACGAGGAGTGCCTGACGGGCCTCGCCGCCTGGAAGGCCGCGACCTTCCCCACTCCGCTGGCCTGGGGCGCCGCCTTCGATCCCGAACTGACCGAGCAGATCGGCGCCGCCATCGGCCGCTCGATGGCCGAGCTCGGCATCCATCAGGGGCTCGCACCCGTGCTCGACGTCGTGACGGACCCCCGCTGGGGGCGTGTCGACGAGTGCATCGCCGAGGACCCGTATGTCGTGGGCACGATCGGCACCGCCTACGTGCGGGGCCTGCAGTCCACCGGTGTGCACGCCACGCTGAAGCACTTCGCGGGCTATTCGGCGTCGCAGGCCGGGCGCAACCACGCTCCCGTCCACATGGGACTGCGCCGGCTGCAGGACGTCGTCCTGCCGCCGTTCGAGATGGCGGTCCGCGACGGCGGCGTGCGGTCGGTCATGAACTCGTACGCCGAGATCGACGGGGTGCCCGTCGCCTCGAACCCCGACCTGCTCACGTCGCTCCTGCGCGAGGAATGGGGCTTCGACGGCACCGTCGTCGCGGACTACTTCGCGGTCGCGTTCCTCCACGCGCTGCACGGCGTCGCGGCCGACCTCGGCGAGGCGGCGCAGCTCGCACTGCGCGCGGGCATCGACATCGAGCTTCCCACCGGGGACGCCTTCGTCGGTCCCCTCCGCGAGCGTCTGGCGGACGACCCGCACGGCCTGGCCGACGTCGACCGCGCCGTGCTCCGCGTCCTCTCCCAGAAGGAGGAGCTCGGCCTCCTCGACGATGACGACTCGACGCCCCCGACCGAGGTGTCGCTCGACAGCCCCGAGCTGCGCGAGCTCGCCCGCCGGTCGGCCGAGGAATCGATCGTTCTGCTGAGCAACGATGGGATGCTGCCCCTCGCCGCGCCCCGGACGGTCGCGCTGATCGGCCCGAACGCCGACGCGGCCGAGTCGCTCATGGGCTGCTACTCGTTCGCGAACCACGTGCTCGCGCACCACCCGGGGACGCCGCTGGGATTCGAGATCCCGACGATCGCCGAGGCGCTGCGGGCCGAGCTGGCCCAGGCCTCGATCGTGCTCGAACGCGGCTGCGACGTCGAGGACCCCGATCCCTCCGGCATCGCTGCGGCCGCCGAGGCCGCCGCGAACGCCGAGGTGGCGATCGTCGTCGTCGGCGACCGTGCCGGACTGTTCGGCCGCGGAACCGTCGGCGAGGGCAACGACGTCGACGACCTCGAGCTGCCCGGCGCCCAGCGCGCCCTCGTGGAGGCGGTCGTCGCGACGGGCACCCCGACCGCGGTGGTGGTCGTCTCGGGCCGGCCGTATGCGATCGGATGGATGCTGGAGGGCCCGTCGGCCGCCGGCGCCGTGATCCAGGCGTTCTTCCCGGGCGAAGAGGGCGGCCCCGCGATCGCGCGCATCCTGTCGGGTGCGAGCGCGCCCTCTGGGAGGCTGCCGGTGTCGCTCCCGCGCTCGGCGGGCGCGCAGCCGTACACGTACCTGCACCCCGTGCTGGGCGGCCCGACCGAGGTCACGAGTGCCGACAACACGCCCGCGCTCCCCTTCGGCCACGGACTGACGTACACGACCTTCGCGCACGAGGACCTCGACGCCGCGGATGCACCGACCGACGGGACGGTCGTCGCGAGAGTGCGGGTGTCGAACACGGGCGACCGCGCGGGCACGGATGTCGTGCAGCTCTACGCGCGCGACGTCTTCGCCTCGGTCACGCGTCCCGTCGCCCAGCTGCTCGCGTACCAGCGGGTGTCGCTGGAGCCCGGCGAGTCCGCGGTGGTCACGTTCGACGTGCCCGCCACACGGCTCGCGTTCACGGGTCGCAACGGCCGCCGCATCGTCGAGCCGGGCGCGATCGAGCTGTGGGTCGGCGCGTCGTGCGCCGACCGCGAGGCCGAGACGGGGATCGAGCTCACCGGCACGATCCACGCGCTCACGGCGGACTCCCCCCGGGTCGCCACGGCCGTCGTCTCACCCCTGGTGCGCGAGCCCCGCTGACGCTCAGACCCCCGGACGCCGAGGGCCGAGGATCCGGATGGATCCTCGGCCCTCGGCGTTTCGGCGTTCCCGTGATCGGGCCCGCGCCGCGGAGACCTACGCCAGATCGAGCTCGACCGTCGCGAACGAATGCGGCGGCAGCGTGACCGACAGCACACCGGCCTCGAGCGAGGTCTCCAGTTCGACGGGCGCCACGGCGTCGGGCGTCTCGGGAGTGTTGTGGGCGGCGGCATCCGTCCCCGTCAGCACGCGGGCGCGGCGCACGGACGCACCACGACCGCGCAGGTCGACCCGCACCTCGAGCGCGGCGTCCAGCGACAGGTTCGACAGCGACACCAGAGCGCCGTCGTCGCGCGTCGAGGCCGACACCGAGAGGCCAGGCACGTCGTCGGCCGCAGTCGGCGCCGACAGCACGTGGGCGGCCAGCGCCGTCGCGTCGTGGTGGCCGCGGTTCATCTCGAACACGTGGTAGGTCGGCGTGAGCACCATCGCACCGGAGTCGTCGGTGAGGATCATCGCCTGCAGCACGTTGAGGGTCTGCGCGATGTTCGCCATCTTCAGCCGCCCGGCGTGCCGGTGGAACGCGTCGAAGTGCACGGCGGCCACGAGCGCGTCGCGCACGGTGTTCTGCTGGAACAGGAATCCGGGGTTCGTCCCGGGTTCGACGTTCCACCAGGTGCCCCACTCGTCGAGGATCAGGCCCACCTTGCGGTCGGGGTCGTACGAGTCCATGACGGCCTCGTGGCGGCGGATCACCCGCTCGACGTCCAAGGCCTTGCGCATGGTCCCGTAGAACTCGTCGTCGGTGAACGACGTGGCCGACTCGGTGTTGATGCCGCCGCCGGCGTGCGAGTAGTAGTGGAACGACACGCCCTGGAACACCGGGGTCGGGTTCGACCCGCAGGTGAGGCATCCGAGCGATTCCATGAGCGCGCGCGTCCACGCGGTGTCGTCGTCCGACGCTCCGGCCGCGATGCGGTACAGCTCGTTGCCGCCGTGGTTGCGGCAGTAGGTGCCGTACCGGCGCGCCTCGAGCGCGTACTGCTGGGCGGTCATGTTGCCGCCGCAGCCCCACGCCTCGTTGCCGATGCCCCAGAACGGCACCTTCCACGGCTCGTCGCGACCGTTCTCGCGGCGCAGGCGCGCCATCGGCGAGTCCCCGTCGCGGGTGAGGTACTCCACCCACTCGCTCATCTCGCGGACGGTGCCGCTGCCGACGTTGCCGTTGACGTACGCGTCGGCGCCGAGCAGATCGCACAGGTCCATGAACTCGTGCGTGCCGAAGTGGTTGTTCTCGACGACATCGCCCCAGTGGGTGTTCACCATCGTCGGACGGCTCTCGCGCGGGCCGATGCCGTCGCGCCAGTGGTAGTCGTCGGCGAAGCAGCCGCCGGGCCAGCGCAGGTTGGGGATGCCGAGAGCGCGCAGCGCCTCGACGACGTCCGAGCGGATGCCGCGGACGTTGGGGAGGGGCGAGTCCTCGCCGACCCAGAAGCCGCCGTAGATGCAGCGGCCGAGGTGCTCGGCGAAGTGCCCGTACAGGTGTCGGCTGATGACGTCGCCGGGAACGTCGAGGTCGATGACGGCGCGGGCGGTGCTCACAGGTTTCTCCAGGTCGAGGTGGGGGTCAGGGGGACGAGCGGGGGGCGCTCCACGGTGGTGCGGAGCGGTTCGCGGATGCCGGAGGCCGCGGATGCGGCGAGCGCTGTCATGATCTCCAGCACGTGGAGGGCCATGGCCCCGCTCGCGCGGCCGTCGGCGCCGTCGGCCGAGGCCCGCGCCAGGTCGACGAGCCCGATGCCGCGGCCGGCGTCGACGTAGCCCGCCCACGGCTCGAGGGTCTGCCACTCGCCGCCCCGCTCATGCAGGCGGACGTCGCCGGCGAAGCCGTTCGGGTCGGGGACGACGAGCGAGCCGTCGACGCCGTGCACCTCGATCGGCTCGGCCGTGGAGCGCACGCCGTCGAAGCTCATCGTGACGGTCGAGATCGCGCCCGACGCATGGTGCAGGATGCCGGTCAGGTGCGTGTCGACCTCGACCGGGATCCGCTCCCCGGCGCGCGGCCCCGAGCCGATCACGCGCGTGTCGCGCGATCGGGATCCGGCTCCCGACACCGCGGTGACGGGCCCCAGCAGCTGCACGAGCGAGGTGACGTAGTACGGGCCCATGTCGAGCAGCGGTCCGCCGCCCTCGCGATAGTAGAAGTCGGGCTGCGGATGCCACGACTCGTGACCGGCAGAGACCCACATGGCCGATGCCGACACCGGCTGGCCGATGCGTCCGTCGTCGATCGCCGCACGCGCCGTCTGCACGCCCGTGCCGAGCACCGTGTCGGGAGCACCACCGACGCGCACGCCGGCGGCGGTGGCGGCATCCATCACGCGCACCGCGTCGGCGAACGTCGCCGCCAGCGGCTTCTCACCGTAGACGTCCTTGCCGTGCGCGATGGCGGCGAGCGCGACATCGGCGTGCGCGGCGGGGATGGTGAGGTTGAGCACGACCTGGATGCCGTCGTCGGCGAGCAGCTCGTCGGTCGAGAGCGCACGGCAGCCGGCAAGCCCGTCCGCCGCCGCCTGCGCCCGCGCGGTGTCGAGGTCGGCGACGGCGGCGATGCGGACGCCGGCCGCGTCGGCGAGCGTCGTGAGGTACTGGCCCGAGATCACCCCGAGGCCGACGATGCCGACGGCGGTCGGCTGCACGCCGCTCATCGCGCCGCCCACAGGAGTCCGCGCTGGATGATCGTGCGCACGTTGTCGTCCTGCAGCACGTCGACGCTATGGCCGGGCGTCGACACGAAGACGCGGCCGGCGCCCCACTCGCGGGTCCACACCGCGGGCGACACGATCGGGCGGTGCCAAGGGTGGTACGGCTGCACCGGGTGGGTCGTCGTCGCGAGCACGTCGTTGAGTTCGTCGAAGAGCACCCAGTACTGCTCGGTGCGCAGGCTGAAGTCGTCGAGGCCTTCCGTGATGGGATGCCGCCGGCCGAGCTCGGTGAGCTCGACGACGTAGTCGCGGTAGTTCTCCTCGCCCTCCGCGCGCTCGACTCCCGGGCCCACGGCGGGATGCGTCGCGAACTGGCCGCCCACGAGCTGCAGGTAGTCCGAGGACGCGCGGAACGAGTCGGCGATGCCGCCGTGCCATCCGGTGAGGCCGGTCCCCGCTTCGACGGCGGCGCGCAGG
>NZ_JBQCIP010000187.1:0-9921 GCF_051953575.1 Microbacterium sp. | reverse complement strand
GATGCCGACGATGAGGGCGAGGACGCCGCCGATGCCGAGCGCGGTGCGGATTCCGTTGACGGCCGACTTCTCGGCCTCGGATGCGGTGGACATGAGAGGTCCCTTTCTGAGAGTTCCCTGAATGTAATGCGGCTAAAGCCTAGACCCCATGTCGAACATCCGTGCGTCGACGGGCCGCGGGGTGTAAAACAGCGACTATGGCCGTCATCTCCAGAGGATTCGGCGCTCGACGCCGCGACAGCGACCCGCACCTTCCGCCGGGGCAGTACCTGACCGAGGACTTTCCGGTGCTCTCCGCCGGACCGACACCACGCATCGACACCGCTGCGTGGCGCTTCGGCATCCGGACCGAGGCGGGGAAGGAGGTGTCGTGGAGCTGGGACGAGTTCCTGGCACTGCCCGCCGAGGACGTGCACACCGACATCCACTGTGTGACCCGCTGGTCGAAGCTCGGCACCTCGTGGCGCGGCGTCTCGCTCGACACGCTGCTGGACGGGGTCCAGACCGAGGCGGAGTACGCGATGGCCCACTCCTACGGCGGCTACACGACGAACGTCCCGCTCGACGAGCTGCGCGACGGTCAGGCGTGGATCGCGTACGAGTTCGACGGCGAGCCGCTCGATCCCGAGCACGGGGGTCCGGCCCGACTGCTCGTACCCCATCTCTACTTCTGGAAGAGCGCCAAGTGGGTGCGCGGCCTCACGCTCATGCAGGACGACGAGCCCGGGTTCTGGGAGCAGAACGGGTACAACATGCACGGCGATCCCTGGACAGAGGAGCGGTATTGGTGACCGTCGGCGGCTGGCGTGCTGCGCGCGTGGTCGAAGCCACCGCCGTCACGCCGTCGGCACGGGTGCTGCGGGTCACCGTGCCCGGATGGCCGGGAAGCGCGGCCGGCCAGCACGTCGACATCCGTCTCACCGCCGAGGACGGCTACCAGGCGGTGCGGTCGTACTCGCTGAGCTCGTACGGGGCGTCCGACACGATCGAGCTGGCTGTCGACGAGATCCCCGACGGAGAGGTCTCGCCGTACCTCGTGAGGGATGTGCTCCCCGGCGACGAGCTGGAGGTCAAGGGGCCCCTCGGCGGCTACTTCGTCTGGCGGGCCGGGGGAGCGGGGCCGGTTCAGCTGATCGCGGGCGGGTCGGGGGTGGTTCCGCTGGTGGCGATCGCACGGGCCGCGAAGGATGCCGGGGCTGCGGCATCCCTTCGCCTGCTCTACTCCGTGCGAACGCCGGAGGACGCGATATATCGCGATGAGCTGGAGCGGGATGCCCGAGACGGGGGAGTGGCGCTCACCTGGCGCTACACCCGCACGGCACCGGAGGGCTGGCAGGGCGACGTCGGCCGGATCGACGAGGACGTCCTGCGTGCGGCGGTATGGGCGCCCGAGCAGCAGCCGATCGTGTATGTCTGCGGTCCGACGGGGTTCGTCGAGCACGTGGCCGATGCGCTCGTCGGACTCGGGCACGCGCCTGAGCGCATCAAGACGGAACGGTTCGGAGGCGCATGATGCGAGCGGAGAACGCGACGCACACGGTGGACGGCAACGCCGCGGCGGGAATGCTGTGGGACGTCTTCGGCACCGACGTCACGGCGCTGGTCGGAGTCTGCGGCGGCTGTGGTGCATCGGCACCGTTCGCCGAGACGGTCGTCGAGATCGACGAGGTCGCGGCGATCGTCCGCTGCCGGTCGTGCACGCACACCCTGTTCACAGTGCTGCGCGACGATCAGGGCGTCCGGCTCGTCCTGGGCGCGCTGCACGAGATCACGCGGGAGTGATCTCCGCCCGGGGGGAGTCAGCCCAGCAGCAGTGTGATGAGGATCAGCACGGGGACGCAGCCGATCGTGGTGAGGAACACCGTGTCACGCGAGATCGTCTCGCCGATGTCGTAGCGCTGGGAGTAGTTGAAGACGTTCTGCGCCGTCGGGAGCGCCGCGAGCACGGTGACCACCAGCACGTCGTGCGCGCTCAGGCCGAACACGAACGCGGCCACCGCCCACGCGATGAGCGGCATCGCGACGAGCTTGAGCAGGGTCGCGAGCACGATGTCGCGGCGACGCCCCGATGCGCCCAGGACTCGCTGACCGTGCAGGGAGATCCCGTACGCGATGAGCAGCACCGGTACGCACGCGTTCGCGATCAGCAGCGCCGGCTGCAGCACCACCGGCGGCAGCTCGATCCCGAGGACCGAGACGAGCGTGCCCAGCACTGATCCGAGCACGATCGGATTCGTCGCCACGCGGGTCACGGAACGCCAGAGCGACGTGCGGGCGGTCGTGACGGCATCCAGGATCGCCATCGTGATCGGCGTGAACAGCAGCAGCTGCATGAGGATCACCGGCGCCGGGTACGCCGCGCTCCCGAGCAGGTACAACGACAGCGGGATGCCGATGTTGTTCGAGTTGACCTGCCCGGCGCTCAGCGCGCCGATGACCGTCTCGCCGACCGAGCGGCGGAACGCGAACCGCGCCACGAGCGCGTACGCCAGGATCACCGCGACGGCGGCGATGGCCGACACCGGCAGCAGCGACGAGAACAGCGTGTGGACGTCGGCCTGCGACAGCACCGTGAAGAGCAGGAACGGCGACAGCACGAAGAACGTGAGCCGCGCCAGCACCGGGCGCGCGTGCTCGCCGAGCAGGTCGATCCGGCCGAGGATCCAGCCCACCAGGATCGCCACGCCCACCACGACGAATCCGGTGAGCGATTCCAGCATGATGAGAGCCTAGAGAAATCGTTCCCCGGCCGAGAATCGTCTGGCGGGGTCTGACAGACTGACTCGTCAAGCAGATCGGTGTGGCGTGTCCGCGGATCTGCGTCGTGCTCGCGCAGTTCGCGCGTTGTGTTCGCGGCTGCCGGCAGGCTGGATGCTCGAGGGGCCCCTTCTGGGCGGATCGGGGTCGGAAGGGGTTCGCGGAGCCGACACAGCTGAGAATGATGTACGCCGATAATGCACATTATGTCAACTTGCGGAACGCAGCGTCCCTGCTCAACGCGGGCGAGGTCGAGGTGCTCCCCTCCTTGTCAAGCCCCAGTCGTGGCAGGCCTGTCGGTAGTGCACTGGACAGATGACATCAGGACAGGCGCACGAGCACGTCGGGCCCGGATCGCTGACACCGCAGCAGATCGCGCTCCGGCGCCTTCGCACGTTCGGCACGCTCTTCCTGTCGTTCGGTCTGCTGGGAGTCGTCGCGGGCATCGCGATCATGTCGAGCGGGACGCTCGCCTGGGTCGGCCTGATCATGTCGGCCATGTGGTTGTGCTTCGCCGCTCTCGGTGTGGTGATGCTCATGCGCTACAGCCAGCAGCGTTCCGCGCGCGCGTCCGAGCACGGTCGGGTCGCCGGCGAGAAGTAGTCGCGCAGGCCGGCGGATGAGAAGCGAACGTGCGGGCCGTGTACCGAGTCACCCTGGACCGTACGGGTGAGCCAGGTCGTAGGCGCGCGACAGCTTCTGCGGGACGACCATGCGCCACGCGTCCACGACGAACTCGCGTGCCTCGGCGGGTTCGAGCGCGGTCAGATCCGAGCTGACCCAGTGGAACCGGAGATCTGAGGGCGACGGCATCCGGAACTTCTCCGGTTGACCACCTATGAGCCCCTCCCTCATCTCCTTCGGGAACGCGAACTCCATCGTGCGTTCATCGCTCGAGAAGGCGACGTAGACGAGTTGTCCGACGCGGAACTTCAGCCGACCGCGCACCACGACCTCGTACGAGCGCTCGAGGCTCGACCCCAGCGCCCGGACATCGTCGATCGTCGCCATGGCTCACCTCCGCTGGCAGCCCCCGCGTGAGACGCTAGTGCTTCTCTGCGGGCCACGGTGAGAACGATCCACTCCCCCGGACCCCTGCCCTCCCGTGCGCCTGATCGATCGGTCAGACTGGCGGCGTGACGAATCTTGCGAGCCGAGAGCTGTTCGTCGTGGTGGGACTGCTCGATCCGCTCGCGGTCGGGCTGACCTTCAGCCGCCGCGCGTGGCCGCCGCACGTGACGCTCGCCTCCAACTTCGCCGTCGACGGCGACCGCACCGCTCTTCTGAGGGCCGTGGGTGAGGCATGCACCGGTGAGCCGCCGCTCGAGCTCCGCTTCGGCGACGAAGCCCGCTTCGGCCCCGATGAGGACATCGGGGTGCAGCTGGTGGAGTCTGCGCAGATCGCCGCCCTGCACGCGCGCCTGGCCGACGCCCTCGAACGGCTCGCAGGTTTCGCCGCGGACGAACCCGCGTACTGGCGCGATGGCTACCGTCCTCACATGACGCACGTGCCCGGCGTGTCGACACCCGCGGGCGCGACGGCCCAGCTCGCCCATGTCGCGGTCGCGGTCATGGCGGGAAGCTCCGCTACCGTCGTCGCGGCGATCGTGCTCGGACCGGATGCCGGTGGAGCAGGGACTTCGGTGGACAAGCCGCACGAGGTGGTCGATCCGATGCACTTCGACGGTCTCGCTGCGAGCTACGGCACCGCGCGGCCGCCCTACCCCGCCGCGCTCTGGGACGATGTGCGGGCGACCGGGCTCGTCAGGCCGGGGCTTCGCGCTGTCGACCTGGGTGCCGGCAGCGGCGAGGCCACATCCGAGTTCGTCGCGGCGGGAATGGAGGTCGTCGCGGTCGAGCCCGGCGCGAATCTGGCGGCGATCCTGCGCGAGCGGCTCCCCCAGGTCGCCGTCATCCCGTCGCGGGCCGAAGACGCGCGGCTCGAGCCGGATTCGTTCGAGCTCGCCGTGGCCGCGACATCGATCCATTGGATGGACCTCCCGGTCGTCCTGCCCCTCGTCCACCGTGCGCTGAAGCCGGAAGGGCGATTCCTCGTCTGGCGCAACGTCTTCGGAGACGCCGACGCCGAGGTCACGCCGTTCCGCCGCGCCGTGAACCGGATCGTCGAGCGGCGGACCACGGTACGCCCCGGCAACGCCGAGGACGTGGAGGCCACCGCGCGCAGCATCGTCGACTCCGGGCTGTTCGACATCGAGGCCATCAGGCGCTATCACTGGTCGATCGAGCTGACCGGTGATCAGGTCCGCGCACTCTTCACCACGTTCAGCGAGTGGACGCCCGCCGAAAGCGACGAGGCGGCATCGGTCGTCGCGCAGCTCGGCGGCCGTGTCACCGAGCACTACGCCTCGTGGCTCATCGAGGCGCGTCCACGCCCGGTGTGACTGCCGGCGGCGCCGGTGCCCGCGGTCTGGGCGCTGCTCCGACCGCGGGCACCCCCGTCTTCACTCGGTCTCGTGAGCTCTGCGCCGCAGGACGGCGATGCCGACGACGGCGATCCAGAGCGCGGCGATGCCGTTGAACATCGCGACGGCACCCCACCCGTTGGATGCGTAGAACTCCGACGAGTTGTAGCCGAAGAACATCGACGGCACGCCCGCGAGGTGCAGCAGGGCGATGCCGAGGGCCGACCAGCCGACCCAACGGGCGAGAGCCCGTGTGCGGAGCACGGCGTATCCGAATGCGACGCCGAACACCGCGAGCAGCAGATGCGAGATGGAGCCGTACAGCAGGTAGGTGGGCACTGTCCGCGTCGGATCGATGAGCTCGGCCGTCTGGATCGCACTGCTGCCCTCGAGCCCTTTGGCGACCATGTCGACGATCGTCCAGGCGACGCCGGCGGTGCCCGCGACGGCGCCGAACCACTCGAATCGCGCGTCGGCGCGACCGATCAGGAACCGCACCCCGCTCATGAAGATCAGGAACGCTGTGAGCGCCAGGAAGTTGAAAAGCGTGCGGGTCAGGATCAATCCGTCGGGCATGAGCGCCCCGGTGTCGACGCTGCAGGTGTTGCAGGCCGGGACGACGAAGTACAGCGGAAGTTCGGCGAGGCCGAAGATCCCGCCGGCGATGGCCGCTCCCCCGATCCAACTCTGGGCGGTCCGCGAAAGGGAGAACTGTGTAAGCAATGAAGTGTTCACGGCATGCACAGTAGCGTTAACTGTGTAAGCCGTCTACTATTTCTTTCGAAGACGTCGAGAGGATGCCGAGCATGACGCCTGCCGCCCCGGACCGCCCGCTCGCAGCCGAGCTCGACCTGGACGCGTTGCCTCCCGGGCTCGCCGCCGCGTGGGGTGTCGTCGAGACCGAAGGTCGTCGCGGGCCCAAGCCGGCGCACACGGTCGACGAGGTCGTCGCGGCCGCGACGGCGTTGGCGGACGAGGAAGGTATCGCCGCGGCATCCCTCCCGCGCGTCGCGGCGAGGATCGGGGTGAGCACGAATGCGCTTTATCGGTATGTGAGTTCGAAGGACGAGCTGCTCGTGCTCGTCGCCGACCGTGCCTGGGGTGATCCGCCGACGCTCACCGGTGACGACTGGCGCGTCTCGGCGTCGCAGTGGGCGCGGCTGCTGTTCGAGCAGTTCGTCGCGCGGCCCTGGCTGCTCGACGTGCCACGGACCGTCCCGCTCACTCCGCACAACGCCGCGTGGCTGGACGTGCTCATCGGCGCCCTCGCGCCGACCGGGATGGGGTCGCAGCAGATGCTGAACTGCGCCTATCTGCTCGACAGTCATGCGCGGTACGGTGCGGACCTGCGGCGCAACGCCCCGATGCCGGCCGAGCTGCGGCGCGCGAACCCCGACCGGCAGCACGCCGTGGACGCCGTTCGCGAGTTCCTGGATGCGCAGCTGCGCGCGCGGCGGCTCGATGCGGTCGCCGACGTCATGCGCGAGCCGATGTTCCTGGCCGACGAGCCTCCGCTCGACGGCTTCGAGTTCGGTCTCGACCGCATCCTCGACGGCATCGCGGTGTACGTCGAGGGGTAGCTATGTCGTCGGCCGCTGCCAGGTGAGCGAGTAGCGCCACAGCGCGTACCGGCGCCAGCGCGCGAGGGGAAGCACCCTTTCCGCGCTCGCGCGGACGTCGGCATAGGTGTGCGGCGGCGGCCAGACCGTCGGCGCCGTGTGTTCCCAGACGTTGCGCGTGCGCGCCAAGTACTGGTGCTGGACCGCGCCGGCCAGGCCGCGCAGGCGATCGAGGACTGACGAGTCCTCGGCAAGCCCGACCACGACCAGAACGCCGCCTGGGGTGGTGAGCTCGCGCAGGCGAACCAGCGCATCGTCCAGCCGGGGGAAGTGATGGAGCGTCGCGATGGACGCCACGACGTCGAAGCTCCGGCCGAAATCATGGCTCATCACATCGGCATGCGTCCAGACGATGTCGTCCCCGTGCTCGGCAGCCGCCTCGGCCAGGACCGTCGCGTCCACGTCGACCGCCGTCACATCGGGCAATCGATCCCGCAGGTCGCGGGCGAGCAATCCGTTGCCGGTGCCCACATCGAGCGCCGACCTCGCTCCCACCGGGATCGCGTCCATGACAACCCGGTGAAAGTGGATGTTGTGGTTCCACCGCGGCGCGTCGGGGTGTGGCATCCGAGTCGCCCCTCAGCGGGTGATCGCCGCGGCGGCGATCTCGGCCAGCAGGTGGTCGCGCGATTCCTCATGAGCGGTGATCGTGACGACCGAGGTGCCGGCGTCGTCGATCACGACGTACTGGCCGTACTTGCCGTCGAGACGCCATGTGGGACCGGGACCCTCCCAGGCGGCGAGACCGTAGTGCGACGACGATCCGCCGTACGGCGTCGTGACCCAGTCCGCGTGCATGCGATCGACCCAGTCGGCGCTGACGAGCGGGGTCGCGCCCCAGCGTCCGCGGTCGCGCAGCACGCGCCCGATGCGGGCGAGCTCTTCGGTGCGCAGCTGCAGGCCGCTGCCGCCGATGATCCATCCCTGTGGGCAGCGGTGCCACTGCGGATTGTCGATGCCGAGAGGCTCGAACAGGCGGGGCATGAGCCAATCGCGCACATCGCCCACGACGGCGCCCAGCAGACGCATCGCGGTGTAGGTGCTCGCGTCGCTGTACTGGAACGTCTCTCCGGCGCCGACCGAGGAACGCCGCAGCATCTCCTGTGCGAGATCCGGCCACGGTGCCGGCTGGTCGCCGAACCACTCGAAGTCGATGCCGCTCGTCATGGTGAGCAGCTGGCGCATCGTCACACGGTCGACGCCGTCCCCGAGCTCGAAGGCCGGCATCAGCTCGCCGACGGTCGTGTCGAGCGTGAGGATGCCGTCGTCCACGGCCATGCCGACGGCCAGGGCGCAGACGCCCTTCGACGCGGAGTAGACGTTGACGCGATCGTCGCTGCGCCAGCGGTGCTGGGCCTCGTCCTCGCCCACGCGGACGTGGACGCCGTAGGCGCCCAGCCCCTCGGCGTCGACGCTGCGGACGATGGTCTCGAGGACGGCGGAGGCGCTCACCTGAGCAGTGTGGCAGAGCCCTCGGACATCACGAGCCGGCGAGGATCGCCGCCACGACCTCGCGCAGCGCTTCGTCGTCGGGGAACGCTCCCCGGTCGCCGGCGTACAGCAGATGGGCGCTGCCGACCACGGCCAGCGCGAGGGCCGCGATGTCGGCATCCACACGGATCCACCCCACGTCGCGACCGGCCGCGAGCACGTCGATGACGACGGCGGTCGCGTCCATGAGCAGCGGGATGCCGAAGGCGCCCGCCCGCCGGGCACGACGGCGCACGCCGTCGCGGCTGATGACCAGCGCCACCAGCGCCACCGTGACGGGGGTGAACACCTGCTCGACGACGTCTGCAACGGCGACGGCCGCCGATCCCGCAGCGCGCGGCTCGATCGCCCGGATGCGCTGCGCATCTTCGGTCACGAGCGCGGCCAGGTAGGTGTCGAAGTCTTCGAAGTGCCGGTGCAGCACTCCCTTGGCCACACCCGAAGCGGCGGCCACGGTCCGGCTGGTGATCGCCCCGGGCCCCCCGTTCGCGAGCAGTCGGCGCCCCGCGTCGAGCAGGACGGTCCGGGGATCTTCGATGGCGCGGCCGGTGGGCATTGGGGCGAATCCTTGAAGTGGGCGATCGCCCATTCGAAGTGGGCGCCTGCCCACCTTACTCTTCTGACAGACTTCGGGGATGCAGCACTCCGCCACCCTCGCCCGGCTCTGGCCCGCATCGGCTGTGCGTGCGCGCGCCGGCGATCTGGAACTCCGCTGGATCGACGACGACCTGCTCGTGCAGCTCGCGGACCTCGCCGGTCGGGGCATCCACGCTCCCGATGCGATGCCGTTCGAGCACCCGTGGACCCGCGGCACCGCCGACGAGGTGGCCCGCAGTGTGGTGACCTATCAGTGGGGGCTGCGGACACAGGTGTCGCCGCAGGCGTTCGTGCTGGAGTTCGCGGTGCTGCATGACGGCGTGCCGGTGGGTGTCCAGGGGCTGACCGCGAAGGACTGGACGGTGCTGCGGTCGGTGCAGAGCGGCTCGTGGCTCGGTCAGGAGCACCAGGGCCGGGGCATCGGCACGCGGATGCGGGCGCTCGTGCTTCATCTCGCCTTCGCGGGGTTCGGTGCGATCGAGGCGACGTCCGGCGCGTTCGCCGACAACGTGTCGTCCAACGCCGTGTCGCGGCGGATCGGGTACGAGTTCGACGGCGTCGACCGCGTCGCGCGTGAGGGCGCTGCGGTGGCGCACAACCGCTACCGCATGACCCGCGAGCGCTGGGAGTCGCTGCGCGATGCGCACGCGACCCTGCTCGGCGCTCCGGTCGAGCTGGAAGGCGTCGAGGCTATCCGCACACCGGCCGGCGGCTGATCCCGACAGAGGGTCTCGGACGCACAGAGGTCCGGACGCAACGCTGGAGCGGGCGCCCCCGAGCGCCCGCTCCACGTGTCTTGCGTCAGAGTCCCGCTGCGTCGTCCGGCGTGCGCGTCGTCCGGCGGACCACCCGCTCGTCGTTCACCGGGTCCACGGCCGTGTGCGTCACCACGTCGGAACGGCGGCGGCGCATCATCAGCACGAGGCCGACGAGGAAGATCACGACTCCCGCGCCCATCAGGATGTAGCCGAGCATGTCGAGGTTGACCCAGTCGACCTGCACGTTCAGAGCGAAAGCCACGATGGCTCCGATCG
>NZ_JBQCIP010000186.1:0-9880 GCF_051953575.1 Microbacterium sp. | reverse complement strand
GGGATCGCGACGATCAGCGCCACGATCATCGACAGGGATGCCCGCAGCAATGTCTTCGGAAGACGCTGGCCGATCGCGTCGGCGACCGGGCGCTTCACGGTGAACCAATCGCCCAGGTCGCCGACGGCGAGGTGCGACAGGAAGGTGAGGTACTGCTGCCACAGCGGCTGGTCGTAACCGTTGGCCGCGTTGAACGCGTCGATCTGCTCCTGCGTCGCCTGCATGCCCAGGATGCCGAGGGCCGGGCCCTCGGGCATCGCCAGGTTCAGCAATGCGAACACGATGAGCGTCACGATCAGGATGACGATGAGCCCTTGGACGACGCGTCGCCCCAGGAACATCCAAATGCCGAACCGGTTGCCCCCGGCGTTGGCCGTGGTGCGCGCGGTCTGCGCCGTCGCCGTGGTCATGCTTCCTCTGCTTCTTCTTGTCGCCGGTGACTGTCAGATCAGTCGGTCCACGACCACCGCTGCGGGTAGAACGACGCGCCCGGGTCCTGGTGCGCGACGTCGAGGCCCTTCTTGATGACCGAGACCTGGTACACCGGGTTCGGCATCCACATCACCGGAAGGTCCTCGGCCAGCAGCGCCGAGTAGTCCTGCGCGATCTGCGGGTCGGTCGAGAACGTCATCTGGTTGATGAGCTCCTCGGCCTCGGGGTTGTCGTACTGACCGGCGTTCCACTTGGTGTCCTTCGCGAACACGCGCTCACCCGTGGGGTAGGCCGGGAAGTACCACGAGCCGGCGGTGCCGAAGAAGACGAGCTCCCACGTGCAGGTGGTCGAGCCCTCGACCTTGCAGGACTGCGCCTCCGTGAGCACCGAGTCCAGCGGCTTGGCGTCGATCGTCATCTTGACGCCGACCTTCGCCAGCGACGACTGGATCTCGGCCATCATGTTGTCGGTCTCCTGCGAGCCGTTCTGCGTGGTCACGACGATCTCGGCCTTGGCGCCCTGGGCGATGCCCTCACCGCACTGGTCATCGCCCGCACCGGGCGTCGTGCACTCGAAGACGCCGTCCGAGTTCTTCGTCCAGCCGTGGCTGGTGAAGAGCGCTTCGGACTTCTTCAGGTCGAACGGGTACGGGTTGTCCTTCTGCACGTCCGAGAGGTAGTCCGAGTCCTGCGTCTGCGGGACCGGGCCGTAGTCCGGCGTGGCTGCGCCGTGCCAGATGACGTCCGAGATCGTCTCCTGGTCGACGGCGTGCTGCAGCGCCTGGCGCACGTAGAGCTGGTCGTAGAACGCGCCCTTTTCGGGGTTCGCGAAGTTGTACGGCATGTACGTGATCGACCAGCCGGCCCACGGCTCGACGGTGTAGCCGAGGTCGGTGAACTGCTTCTCGTTGGTCAGCTGCGCGCTGGTGACGTAGCCGTAGTCGACGTCGCCGGAGCGCACCGCGTTCATCTCGGCGTCGGCCGAGGTGAACGGGACGAAGGTGACCTCCTTGATGGCGGGCTTGTCGTCACCGGTGTACTTGTCGTTCGCGGTGAGGACGACCTGTCCCGAGTCGGACCAGCTCTTGACGGTGTACGGGCCCGAGACCGTCTTCCACAGGTCGTTCGTGGCGTACGTCTTCATGTCCTCGGCCTGCGAGAACAGGAAGTCGAACACCTGGACCGCCGTCTCGGGATCCTGGTCGTAGTCGCCGATCTCGCCGTCTGCGCTCGTCTTGTCCCACGCGTGCTGCGGCATCGGGTAGACGAGGCTCAGCTGGTTGGCGAGCAGGAACTCCTCGTTGTAGACGGCGTCGAACGTCAGGGTGAAGTTCTTGTCATCGACGATCTCGAAGTTCGTGATGTTGTCGGGGATGCGGCCGGCCGAGTAGCCACCGGTCTTCTCGGCGTTGTAGCGCACGAGGTTGTACCAGAACTCGACGTCGCGCGACGTGACGGGCTCGCCGTCCGACCAGTCGAGGTCGTTGAGCGTGATGGTGACCGAGAGGTGGTCGTCGCTGAACTCGTACGCCTTCGCGGCCGAGCCCTTCTGGTCCCACTCCATCTTTCCGCTGGTGCCGTTGTACTCGAACAGGCGCGGCCACATCGTGGCCTTGATCGCGCTGTTGTGCGTGGCCATCGTGTCCGGGCTCGAGATGGGCAGGATCCAGTTCGGGCCGGTCCCTGCGGGCAGTGCGTAGCTGACCGAGTCCTTCGTGTCGCCGGCCGAGTCCGTCGCGGACGACGCGCATCCGGACATCACGAGGGCCCCGGCTGCCACGACGCTCAGGGTAGCGACGAGACGTCGCATCGCTGGCTTACGCATCAAACCTCCTTGTTCACACGGTCGAGACAGGTCATGTTCGTTGGTTTCTCGACGCACTTTTCATCATTCACGGAGAAAGTACCCGCGCAATGCCATCCTTATTACGTTCTCGTAACTTACTTACTCCATATTCGGAGCAAGACGCTTGGAAGGCTCAGCCGAAGAGTCGCGGCGTCAGGTCCGGGGCCGCGTCGAAGGCATCGAACGGGAACATCGGGCGCTGGATGCGGTGATGCCCGAGGCGCTGCAGATCCTGGTCGACGCCGCCCGGCGTCAGCGCGAGCGTCCAGCCGCGCTGGATCGCGTAGAGCGTGGGCTCCAGGTAGCCGATCTTGGTCACGACGATCTGCGCAGCCAGCGGGTCGAGCCCGATCGCCGTGAAGTCCTCGACCGCGTGGTAGGCCTTGCGGAACTCGGTGACGATGACCCGCAGACCCCCGACGCGGATCACGGCGATGCCGCCGGCATCCGGATCTCCCTCGTACAGTCCGTCGAGCACGCCGGTGATCGTGACCGGTCCGTGCGGACCGTGGTCGACGCGGGCTCCCGCGGTGACCGTGACGGTGTCGCCCGTACGGTGCCGGCGCAGCTGCGAGAGCGCCTCGGCGTCGAAGATCGAGCCGACCAGCACGGTGGGGGCGTCGGCGGCCGTGAGCCGTTCGTCCGCCAGCAGCTGCGCCAGCGTCCACGTCACGTCCCCGGTGCCGCCGGCGCCGGGATTGTCACCCGAGTCGCTGATGAAGTACGGCGTCTCGGTCGCGGCCAGACCCGCATCGACACCTTCGGCCAGAGTCCCCGGAGGGCCGACGAACTCGAACTCGTCGCGCACGTCCCAGAACGCGCGCCCGAGCTCTTCCGCAGCGGCCGAGATCGCGGCGTCGTCCGTGCCGGTGACGACCACGACGCCGTGACAGCGCGGTTCGTCGGCCCAGGCGTAGCCGATCCAGATCGCGGCGTCGATGATGCCGGGGCGCTGCTCGATCTCGTCGATGCGGGCGTACAGGCTCTTGGCCGGCTCGACCCGGGTCGACGTCTTCTCGCCCGGGAGCAGGATCGGCACCGTCACGTGCGCACGGCGCGGGGCGACGCCCGACTGCAGCGTCTCGACGAGGTTCTTGATCGCACGATCGCGGGTCTCCCACGTGTCTTCGTGCGGCGCGAGCCGATAGCACGTGATGATGTCGACCTGCGAGACGAGGGGGTCCGACACGTTGCCGTGCAGGTCCATCGACGCCGACACGACCACCTCCGCGCCGACCACCTCGCGGATGGCGGTGATCAGGTCGCCCTCGGCGTCATCGAGGCCGTCCACGCTCATCGCGCCGTGGATGTCGAAGAAGAGCCCGTCGAGAGGCGCCTCCGCGACGAGGGAGCGCAGGCCCTCGAGGATGCGGCCCTTGATCTCGTCGTAGACCTCTCGCAGCACGGCGCCGCCGGGGATCGACCTCGCGTAGTACACGGGCAGCCATTGCGCGGCGTCGAGGTAGGTCCCGTCGCGCAGCGAGGGGTAGCGCTGGATCAGGTCGTCGCCTTCGACGCGCTGGAAGTCGCGCGCTCCGGCGCGGTGGGGCGAGAACGTGCTCGACTCGATCGCCATGCCGGCGATCGCGATACGCGGGAGAGGTGTCTGGGTCACTCGGCCAGTTTAGGCAGTGACCGGAAGAACTATCGATGGAGAAGGATAAACGGGGTCATCTTCATTCGATTTTGGATGAAGTGGTCTTCAGATCGCGGTCGATGCGTTCGGGTTCCAGCAAGGCCGCCAGCAGGGCGTCTCCGACACCTCGCGCGCCGCCGAGCGGGCCGGCCGCCGAGACGCTGATCTCGAGCAGGTCGGTCGACATCGGCAGGCACAGCGTGTAGATCGCCTGGCGCACCCCGGCGATGAAGGCGTCCGCTGTCGCCAGCTGCCCGCCGATGGCGAGAACCCGCGGGTTGAAGAAGTTGATGATGGTCGCGAGCACCTCGCCCGTGCGCTGACCGGCCTCGCGCAGCAGCCCGGTCGCGCGCGGGTGCGCGTCCGCGGCGAGTGCGAGCACGTCTTCGAGGTGGTCGACGGCGATGCCCGACTCCCGCAGTGCATCGACGATCGCCGCGCCGCTGGCGACCACGTCCAGGCACCCGACACGCCCGCACGAGCAGATCACGGGCGGCGCGCCGGCGAGCGCGACGTGGCTGATGTCACCCGCGACGCCGCGGTACCCGCGATACAGCTCGCCGCCGACGATGACGCCGCAGCCGATCCCCGAGCCGGCCTTCACGAAGACGAGCTCGTTCACACTCTGGCCGCGCTCGACGAACTCCCCGATCGCCATCGCGTTGGCGTCGTTGTCGACGTGGGCGGGGAGCCCCGTGATCTCGCGCAGCAGGTCCGCCACGACGATGCCGTTCCAGCCGGGCATCCGCATGGGCGCGAGCAGCCGGCCGTCGCGGGAGTCGACCGGGCCCGGCAGGCTCATGGCGATGCCCTCGATGCACGTCCCCGGCAGCTCGGCGGCGACCTCCTGCACCCTGTCCCACACGTCGGCGAGAACGCGCTGCGGACCGTCCAGCAGCGACAGGGGCCGGTTCGAGTGAGCCAGCACGTCCCCTCGGCGGTTCATCAGCACGATGGTCATGTGACGCTCGCCGAGGTCCACGGCGGCGACGATGGTCTCGCCGGCGCTGACCGCCAGCATCCGGGGCCGTCGTCCGCCCTTCGAGACGCCGCGTCCGGTCTCTTCGAGGTAGCCCGCCGCGATCAGCTCCTCGACCCGCAGTGCGACGGTGGAGGCGCTCAAGCCGGTGAGCCGGCTGAGGTCGGCGCGCGATTCGGCGCGTCCGCTCTGCACCAGGCGGAACAGCTCCCCTGCGCTCGGCGTGCTGGTGGCGGTCATCGTAGGCCTCCCTCTCGGAGTCTGAGCATACGGCCAGACTGAGTCACTTGCGTCGAATTCGGACGAACTATGTCAAGACTCGCAAGAAGGTGCGGATCCTCATCAGCAGGTGGCGGGGACCTCGGCAATCGCGTCGAGAATTCAGGAAGAACGGAGGGTGCGCCTCTCGCTCCTCGCGGAATTGCGCGGCTCGGCGCGGACAGCGTGCAGGATCTCCTGAATTCCGCACGAGCACGGCGTGGTTGCGCCAGGAGCGAATCGCGCGGCGACCGGTGGCCCCGCCGAGCAGGATGGACGCATGCCCGTGAATGGTGTGGGAGTCACCGCTGTCGCCGTGGCCGCCGCGCGCGCCCTCGAATCCGACCGACCCGATGCGCTCGTGGTCGACCCGTGGGCGGCCGCGCTCGTAGGGGCGTCGGGGGTCGCGGTGCCGTTCCCCGAGCGATGGCCCGAGCGCGCCGAGGACATTCCCGAGGTCGACCGCTCGATGCTCCTGGGCGCCTCGTACATCGGGCTGCGCACGCGGTTCATCGACGACGAGCTGCGCACCGGCCGCCTGCGGCAGGCGGCGATCCTCGGCAGCGGCCTCGACACGCGGGCGTGGCGGCTGGACTGGCCCGACGGCACGCGCGTGTTCGAACTCGACTCCCCCGAGGTCGTCGAGTTCCTCACCGGGACGATGGATGCCGTCGGCGCCACGCCGACCGCCGACCGCCGAGTGGTGGCGGCCGATGTGACGGCGCCGTGGGCGTCGGCGATCGTCCGCAGCGGCTTCCGCCCCGCCGAGCCCACGCACTGGGTGCTGGAGGGGCTGCTGCCGTATCTCTCCGCGCACGACCAGGCGGCACTGGTGGACGACATCATCGACCTGTCGGCCCCCGGCTCGCGGGCGGTCATCGAGCGCGCGCCCGCGCTCACCGACACCGCCGAGACCCGCGAACGGCTGCAGACATTCGCGCTGGCCACCGGCATCCCCTTCGACGATCTGCTGGCCCGCACCGATCCACCGGACCCTGCCGCCGTCCTGGCCGCCGCAGGCTGGACCGTCGCCGAGATCTCGGTTCCCGACCTGGAGCGCGGCTACGGGCGTCCGCTGGGCGTCGACCGCACGGATTCCCCCGCTGACCAGCGCGGAGGCTTCGTGACAGCACTGCGCGGATAGCACCCTGTCGCGTGTCGGTGGCCCGTGGTTGGCTGACGGCATGGACATCGTGAATTCCGCCGACGGAACCCCCATCGCGTACGAGGTGTTCGGCGACGGCCCAGCCGTCATCGTCGTGAACGGCGCGCTGTCGCGAGCCGCCGATGCGACCGGCCTCGCTCAGGCGCTCGCCGATGCCGGCTTCCGCGGCGTCGCCTATGACCGGCGCGCCCGAGGCGAGAGCGGCGACGCCCGCGGCTCGACCCCCGACCGCGAGGCCGAAGACCTCGCCGGCGTGATCGACGCGGTCGGCGGCGCGGCCGGGGTGCTCGGCCACTCGTCGGGCGCCGTGCTGGCGCTGTACGCGGCATCCCGCGGCGTGCCGACTGGGGCGCTGTTCCTGTCGGAGCCGCCGCTGCGGTTCGGCGTCGACGAGCCCGCCGACGACCTCGCCGAGCGCCTGCAGCGCTACGTCGACGAGGGACGGCCCGACGATGCGATCGTGACGTTCCAGCTCGAGGGCGTCGGGCTGCCCGAGCAGATGGTCGAGGCGTTCCGACAGAGCAACCAGTTCACCGCGGTGCTGCCGCTGGCGCAGTCGACCGTGTACGACACGAACCTCGTGAACACCTCGTCGGTGCCGAGCCCCGAGATGCTGTCGGTGCAGCAGCCCGTCACGATCATCCGCGGCGAGCAGACCTTCCCCATCCTGATCACGGCCGCCGACCGCCTCGCGGACGAGATGGACGGCGCCGAGCTCGTCATCGTGCCAGAGTCGGTCATGCACCGTCCGGATCCGGTCGCGACTGTGCGTGTCGTCGCGGAGCGCCTCGCTTAGGCGGAGCGCTCTGGGTCGGGAGAGCACCTGCGGTACGGAGAGCGCCTCGCGTAGCGGAGCGCCCCGCGTGGGCGGGTCAGCCGTCGAGGCGGTCGAGCAGCTCGACGGCCGCCCGCGCGTAGTCGCCGATCCAGCGATCATGGATGCGCTTGATCGGAAGGGGCGCGCGCGCCAGAGGGCGCTCGCGCCCCTTCTTGCGTCCGGTCACGAGTTCCGCACGCTCCAGCACCCGCAGGTGCTGCAGGACGGTCGTGCGGTCGACCTCCGGGAAGCGCGCGCACAGCGCACCCGTCGTGAGGGGCTCGTCCTTCAGCGCATCGAGCATGCGGCGCCGCAGCGGTGCGGCGAGCGCCTTGAACACCAGATCGTCGTCGACCTCGGTGCCTGCGGAGGGCTTGTGCGCGGCATCCGTCATGTTATAAAACTACAACATGTCTGAAGAACTGACCGCATTGTCGTTCACCGTGTCGGGGCGCGTCGCGCGACCCGTCGCCGAGGTCTATGAGGCCGTGGCCGACCCCGAGCAGCTGTCGCGCTATTTCACGACCGGCGGCGCTCGCGGACGCCTCGAGAAGGGCGCCGACGTGACGTGGGACTTCGCCGACTTCCCCGGCAGATTCCCGGTGACGGTCGTCGAGTCCGACCCTCCGCGCCGCCTCGTCATCCGCTGGGAGGCGCGCGACGGCATCGAGACCGAGACCACCACGACCTTCGAGTTCGAGCCCGTCGACGACGGCGCGCGCACACTCGTCACGATCACCGAGTCCGCGTGGCAGGCCTCCCCTGCCGGGGCCAAGAGCGCGTTCGGCAACTGCGAGGGATGGACAGGCATGCTCGCCGCGCTCAAGGCGTGGGTCGAGCACGGCATCAACCTGCGCGACGGCTTCTACGCCTGACCGCCCGGACGACGCGTCGACCGACGCTCGACCCCGGCTGGCGCCTTCGCCGTCCGGCCCCCGCCGACCGCCCGACACCCGGCACCGCATGCCGGCACACGGCGGAGGACCGCCCGGCAGGCCGGACGGTCCTCCACGATCAGCGGCGCGTCTCCCCCTCGAAGGCGCCCGCACCGATCCGCTAGTGCTGTGCCGCTCCTTCGGCGCCGATGCCCGTGAGCGCGCGCACCTCCATCTCGGCCTCCTTTGCCGGGTCCTCGGTGCCCTTGTCGAGCACCGTGCCGAGCCAGCCGAGGAAGAAGGCGAGCGGGATCGACACGATGCCCGGGTTCGACAGCGGGAACCACGCGAAGTCGATCGCCTCGGTCCTCAGCATCGACGTCTCGGATCCCGACACGACGGGCGAGAACGCGATGAGGATGATGGCCGACGCGAGACCGCCGTACATGCTCCACAGCGCGCCCTTCGTCGTGAACCGCTTCCAGTACAGCGAGTAGACGATCGTCGGCAGGTTGGCCGACGCCGCCACGGCGAACGCGAGGGCGACGAGGAACGCGACGTTCTGTCCGTTGGCGCCGATGCCGCCGATGATCGCGATGACGCCGATCACGACGACGGTCCGACGGGCGACCTTGACCTCTGCCCCTGCGGCCGGCTTGCCCTTCTTCACCACCGAGGCGTAGATGTCGTGCGCGAACGAGGCGGCGGCGGTGATGGTGAGGCCGGCGACCACCGCGAGGATCGTCGCGAACGCGATCGCCGAGATGAGGCCGAGCAGCAGCGGTCCGCCGAGGGCGTTCGCGAGCAGCGGGGCGGCCGAGTTGGCACCGCCGGGGGCGCCGGCGATGACGGCGGGGCCGACGAGGGCCGCGGCACCGTAACCGAGGACCAGCGTGAACACGTAGAAGATGCCGATGAGCCAGATCGCCCACACCACGGACTTGCGGGCCTCTTTGGCCGTGGGCACCGTGTAGAAGCGCATGAGCACGTGCGGCAGTGCGGCCGTGCCGAGCACGAGCGCGAGGCCCAGCGAGATGAAGTCCACCTTGCTGATGTCGCTGACGCCGTACTTCAGGCCCGGGTCGAGGATCGCCGGGTTCTCGGCGACGACGGTCGCCTTCTCGAGCAGCGCCGAGAAGTCGAAGCCGTGCATCGCCAGCACCCACACGGTCATGACCGCGGCGCCCGCGATGAGCAGCACGGCCTTGATGATCTGCACCCACGTGGTGCCCTTCATGCCGCCGATGAGCACGTAGAGGATCATGAGCGCGCCGACCACCGTGATGACCAGCGACTGGCCGAGGGTGTCGCCGATGCCGAGCAGCAGCGACACGAGTCCGCCGGCGCCCGCCATCTGCGCGAGCAGGTAGAAGAAGCAGACCACGAGGGTCGTGATCGCGGCGGCGACCCGCACCGGGGTCTGCTTCAGGCGGAACGACAGCACGTCGGCCATCGTGAACTTGCCGGTGTTGCGCAGCAGCTCCGCCACGAGCAGCAGGGCGACCAGCCAGGCCACCAGAAACCCGATGGAGTACATGAAGCCGTCGTAGCCGGTGATGGCGATCGCCCCGACGATGCCGAGGAAGGATGCCGCCGACAGATAGTCGCCCGCGATCGCGGCGCCGTTCTGCCCGCCCGTGAAGGAGCGGCCGGCGGCGTAGTAATCGGATGCGGTCTTGTTGTTGCGGCTCGCACGGAAGACGATCACCATCGTGATCGCGACGAACAGCGCGAAGATGCCGATGTTGAGCCAGGGGTTGCCCGGCGCCGAGGCGGGCGCGGCGTCTGCCGCGAAGACGATGCTCATCGGGAGACCTCCTCAGGGGTCGACGCGGAGCCGGCGGCGACCGACTCGCGGATCTCGCCCGCGAT
>NZ_JBQCIP010000185.1:0-3216 GCF_051953575.1 Microbacterium sp. | reverse complement strand
GAAGTCGGGAGAGAAGCACGTGAACGGTGAAGTCCTCGCCATCCGCGGCGGTCGCCCTCTGACCGGGCGCGTCGAGGTGAAGGGCGCGAAGAACCTCGTCACCAAGGCGATGGTCGCCGCTCTCCTCGGCGAGACGACGAGCGTCCTGCGCGACGTCCCCGACATCAGCGACGTCGCCGTCGTCCGCTCGCTCCTCGAGGTCCACGGCGTACGCGTGTGGGACGGCGAGGAGGAGGGCACGCTCCACTTCGACCCGAGCGGCGCCGTCGCCGCGCACTTCGAAGAGATCGACGCCCACGCCGGCGCATCGCGCATCCCGATCCTCTTCTGCGGACCGCTGCTGCACCTGCTCGGCGAGGCGCTCATCCCGGACCTCGGCGGCTGCCGCATCGGCGACCGCCCCATCAACTTCCACATGGACGCGCTGCGCGCGTTCGGCGCGGTCGTCGACAAGAGCTACGAGGGCATCCGCATCACCGCCCCGAACGGCCTGCACG
Source organism: Microbacterium sp. (assembly GCF_051953575.1). Lineage (GTDB taxonomy): Bacteria > Actinomycetota > Actinomycetes > Actinomycetales > Microbacteriaceae > Microbacterium. Next base: position 2,719 of record NZ_JBQCIP010000185.1, on the reverse strand, counting down.
GCGCGAACATCGAGCTGCCGTACCCGAGCGTCGGTGCGACCGAGCAGGTGCTGCTCACCGCCGTGCGCGCGAAGGGCGTCACCGAGCTGCGCAACGCCGCCATCGAGCCCGAGATCATGGATCTGATCGCCGTGCTGCAGAAGATGGGCGCCATCATCTCGTACGAGCCCAACCGCGTCATCTTCATCGAGGGCGTCGACTCGCTGCAGGGCTACGACCACCGGGCGATCTTCGACCGCAACGAGGCCGCCTCGTGGGCGTGCGCGGCGCTCGCGACCGACGGCGACATCTTCGTGGGCGGTGCCCGCCAGCAGGAGATGCTGACGTTCCTCAACGTGTTCCGCAAGGCCGGCGGCTGGTTCGACGTCCGCGAGGACGGCATCCAGTTCCGCCGCGACGGCGCGCTCAAGCCCGTCGTCGTCGAGACGGACGTGCACCCCGGCTTCATGACCGACTGGCAGCAGCCGCTCATCGTCGCCCTCACGCAGGCCCAGGGCGTGTCGACCGTCCACGAGACGGTGTACGAGAACCGCCTGGGCTTCACCGAGGCGCTCAACCAGATGGGCGCCGACATCGTCGTGCACCCTGACGGCATCGACGCCCCCGACCGCCGCGTGCCCCGCCGGGCGCTCGAGCAGGCCGCCGTGATCAACGGCCCCACGCCCCTCCACGGCGCCGACGTCGTCGTGCCCGACCTTCGTGGCGGCTACAGCTACGTGATCGCGGCGCTCGCGGCGGAAGGCGAGTCGGTCGTGCGCAACATCGGCATCATCCGCCGCGGGTACGAGAAGTTCCTCACCAAGCTCGAGATGCTCGGTGCCGACTTCGACGTCATCGGGTGATCCGTTGAGCCCCCGCCGACCGCGCGCTTCGAGTGAGAAGACGCGTCCGAGCATCTTCTGGCCGCTCGCTGGCCTGCTGGTGCCGCTGCTGAGCCTGGTCTTCAAGCTCGAGATCGAAGACGGCGAGAAGCTGCCGCGCGACGGCGCTTATGTGCTGGCGCCGAACCACATGAGCGAGATCGACCCTCTCGTCGTCGCCCTCGCGGTGTGGCGCCTGGGCCGTGCGCCGCGGTTCATGGCGAAGGAGAGCCTGTTCCGCGTCCCTGTGCTCGGGTGGGTGCTGCGCCGCACCGGCATGGTCCCGGTCGCCCGCGCGACCTCGGCGGCCGCCGCGCGCGCGACCTTCGAAGCCTCCGAGACGCTGGTGCGGCACGGCCGCGGAGTGATCGTGTACCCGGAGGGCTCGCTCACCCGCGAGCCCGACCTGTGGCCGATGCGCGGCAAGACGGGCGCGGTTCGTCTCGCGCTGGCCGGCGGCATCCCCGTCATCCCGATGGCCCACTGGGGCTCGCAGCAGGTGATGCCCCGCTACGGCAAGCTCAAGCTGTGGCCGCTGCGACGTCGCGTGAAGGTGATCGTGGGCGACCCGGTCGACCTGTCGGCCTACGAGAACGCCGCGGCGTCGCAGACCGCGCTGGTGGCGGCCACCGACCTGGTGATGGCCGACATCGCCGGGCTGCTCTCGCAGCTGCGCGGCGAGCCTGCGCCCGCGACGCGGTGGAATCCCGCCGACCACGGGCAGAAAGAGACGGGGCGCCTTGAGTCGTAGGCAGGATTCCGCCCGGCCGCGCGTCGCCGTCGTCGGCGCCGGCAGCTGGGGCACCACGTTCGGCAAGATCCTCGCGGACGGCGGGGCGCACGTGACCATGTGGGCGCGCCGGCCGGAGCTCGCCGGCGAGATCCAGGAGGGCAAGCGCAACAGCGAGTACCTCCCGGGCATCAACCTCCCGCGGGACATGCATGCGACCCATCACCTGTCCGAGGCGCTGGACGGCGCCGAGCAGGTCTACCTGTCGATCCCCAGCCAGGCGGTGCGCCAGAACCTCAAGGCCGTGCGTCCGCTCATCGCGAAGACCGACGCTCCGATCGTGTCGCTCATGAAGGGCGTCGAGCGTCGCACCGGCCTGCGGATGAGCCAGGTCATCGAGCAGGAGCTGGGCTGCGACCCGGCCCGCATCGCGGTGGCCTCGGGCCCCAACCTCGCGCTCGAGATCGCGCGCGAGCAGCCCACCGCCGCAGTGATCGCCTCGACGAGCCAGGAGACGGCCGAGGCCGTGGCCCGTCGCGCGCGCAACACTTATTTCCGCACGTTCGTCAACACCGACGTGATCGGCACCGAGTTCGGCGGCGTGCTCAAGAACCTGATCGCCGTCGCGATCGGCATCGTGGACGGCGTCGGCTACGGCGAGAACACGAAGGCGTCGATCATCACGCGCGGTCTCGTCGAGATGACGGACTTCGCCGTCGCGTTCGGCGCGCAGCCTGAGACGCTGCAGGGACTTGCGGGGCTCGGCGACCTCATCGCGACATGCCAGTCGCCGCTCAGCCGCAACAACACCGCCGGGCGACTGCTCGGCCAGGGCTACCGCTTCGACGACGTGGTCAAGCAGATGAACCAGACCGCGGAGGGGCTCGCATCGGTCGCGCCCATCCTGCAGCTGGCGCGCGAGGTCGGCGTGCAGATGCCGATCGTCGAGCAGGTGAAGATGGTGCTCGACGGCACCATGAACCCTCGGGACATCGCGCCCCACCTCACGACAGACGACGACACCCCTCAGGGGGAGAGGACGCAGAATGGACAAGCCGGCGGTGGCGGTGCTCTTTGGCGGTCGATCCAGCGAGCACTCGATCAGTTCCGCAACGGCGGGCGGGGTGCT
>NZ_JBQCIP010000184.1:0-7048 GCF_051953575.1 Microbacterium sp. | reverse complement strand
CCCCCCCCTGCCCCGGCCGGTGGGTCCCGGGGGGCCCCCGGGCCGGCCCCCGCCCCCGCGGGGGGGGGGGGTGGCGGCCCCGCCCCCCACCCCTCCCTTCGCTCAGCCGAGCAGCTCCCGCACGCGGACGGCGAAGCCATCGGGATCACCGGGCTGGCCGGGGTTCTCCGTGAACCCGGCGTGGTGGCTGGGGAACTCGGCGACGGGCCTGCCGACCGCCGCGGCGACCGAACGGGCGCCGCGCGCCGCGAACGTGTCGCCGGATTCGGCCCCGGCCGCGGGCACGAGGCGGTCGCCGAGGGCCCTCAGGGCATCGACGTCGATGCGGTACGCGACCGTGGCCGGCATGTTGCGCACCAGCGGGTTCGTGCGGGTGCCGTCGTCTTCGGACGACATGCCGAACATCGCGGGATCGGGCGCCGGCTGGGCGAGGTAGTCGTCCGGCAGCGGCCCGTCGAACATCACGAGGGGGATGAACTTCGCCATCGCCGGTCCGTCGCCCCGCTCGGCGTACGTGCGCTTGACATCGGCGATCGCCGCCAGCACGGTGTCGCCGTCGGGCAGCCCCTCGGCCAGCGGCGGCTCGTGCACGACCGCGATGCGGACGTCGTCGGGGTGGGTCGCCAGCAGGGCGAGCAGGTTCACGGCGCCGCCGCTGGTGCCGAACGCGTCGACGGGCCCGGCGTCGAGTGCGGCGATGACGCGGTGAAGGTCGTCCGCGTGCTGCTCGACGCTGATGTCGGCGGCGCCGACCGGGTTGCGGCCCGCACCGCGCGGGTCGTAGGTCACGACCGGCCGGTCGGTGATCCGCGCCGCGAGCAGTGCGAGGCCGCCGGCATCCATCGGAGCCGCGAACAGGAACAGCACCGGCCGTTCGGGGGTCGCCGCGGCCAGGTCGCCGTGGACGTCGTAGGTGATCGCATCGTCGCCGGTGCCCACCACGCGGGTGGTCACGGTGCGCAGGGCGGTGTTCTCGGTCATGTTGCCTGCTCGCCTCACACGCCGGCGAGCACTCCTTCCAGGCGGGCGTAGCTGGCTTCCATGCCGTCCGTCATGCCGGTGGCGAGGACGATGTCGCGCGTCTGCGCGTCGGGGTATTCGATGACCAGGGTGATGAGGGTCGCGCCGTCCTCTTCGTAGAGGCTCAGATCGTTGAGCGTCGACGGGAAGTCGGTGCCCGTCATGTGCTCGGTCGTGACCGCACGGTGGGGCGGCTCGATGAGCAGCGTCTCGCCGTCGAACCCGAACCGCTCGCCCTCGGTGCCCTCGAGCGGCTCCCATTCGTACCGGTACGCACCGCCGACGCGGCCGTCGACCTCGCAGACCGACATGCGCCAGCCGTCGGGGCCGAGCAGCCACTGCCGGATGAGCTCGGGCTCCTGGTGCGCGCGCCACACGAGGTCGATCGGACCGTCGATGAGCCGCGTGATCCGCACGTGCGTGTCGTCGAGGATCTCGGTCTGCGTCCCCTTCCCCGCGGCGTACGCGCGCAGGCCCTCGAGCACGCGGTCGAGCTGGTTGACGGCCATGGTGAGCCCCTCGACCATGCCCATCGCGACGACCTGTTCGAGGGCGTCGGCCGAGGAGAAGTACGTCACGCTCTGCAGCCGGGACCCGTCGGCGGTCGCGTCGAAGGCGAAGGTCATGCGCGCGTCGGGCAGGTCGGTGTCGGGCGCGCCCTTCTCATCGGCGAACACGTCGAGCACCTCGAACGCGGCGGGCTGCGAGATCGAGAGGAACTCCCACCAGCCATACGACTTCTCGCCCCGCGGGCTCGTCAGGTGGTAGTCCGCCCGCCCGCCCGGCGTGAAGTCGAAACTCGTGAAGGTGGCGGGCCAGCCTGGAGGACCCCAGAACCGCTCCAGCTGCCGTGGATCGGTGAAGGCCTCCCACAGCCGCTCGACGGGGGCCGCGAAGTCCGCCGTGAGCGTCATGGTGAGGGCCTCCGGATCGGTGATGACGTCGGTGACAGGCATCTCAATCTCCTTCGTTCCTGGGGTCTTGCGAATCGTGGATGCCGGCATCCTGGGCCGGCTCGGCGAGCAGCGCATCGAGGCGGTCGATGCGGGTGCGCCACAGCTCCTCGTAGCGCGAGAGCAGCGCGCGGGCGCGGGCGATCATGGTCGGATCCGCCCGGACGAGGCGTTCGCGCCCTTCGGCGCGCTTGATGATGAGGCCCGCGGCCTCCAGCACGGTGACGTGCTTCTGGACGGCCGCGAACGACATGTCGTATTCGCGGGCGAGCGCCGAGACCGAGTGCTCGCCGGCGATGGTCCGACGCAGGATGTCGCGCCGGGTCGCCGCCGCGAGCGCGTGGAACACGCGGTCGATCTCGTCATCGCTGAGCTCAATTCCTACAACCATTTGGTTGTAGGTTACGCCCGCGTGCGGCATCCGTCAATTGTCAGGCTCGTGATCCAATGGATTCCCGTGCGTGCCGTTCTCCGCCGTTCCGGCGTCCCCTACCTGCTCGCGACGTCGTTCGTCGGGCGGCTGCCGTCGTCGATGGCCGCGCTCGCGCTCGTACGGCTGGTCGTGGACGCGGGCGGGGGCTACGCCTTCGGCTCCACCGTCACCGCGGTCTACATCCTCGGCGGAATGGTCGGCCAGCCGGTGCTCGCGCGGATCGTCGACCGCAGCGGCCGCCGTCGCCCGGTCCTCGTCGGCGCGGCCGTCGCCGCGACCGCCGGCTTCGTCGTGACGGCCCTCGTCGTCGGCACACTGCCCTGGGTAGCGCTCGTGGCCGTGCTCGTCGCGGGACTGGCGACCCCGCCCTTGGAGTCGGTGCTGCGCAGCCTCTGGACCGTCCTGTTCACCGACCCGGCCGAGCGGAACTCCGCCTATGCGGTGGATGCGGGGGTTCAGGAGCTCGCCTTCGTCATCGGCCCGCTGCTCACGGCAGGCGGGATCCTCGTCTTCGGCGCATCCGGCAACATCTTCGCAATGGCGGGCGTGGGCCTCGTCGGAGCGATCGCATTCGCCGCGCATCCCCGCATCCGCCGCACCGACCCGATCCGGCCCGAGGGCGCACACGGCTCTCCGCTTCTGCGCGGGCCGTTCGTCCGCCTGCTCGTGCTCGTCATCGCGATCGCGGCGCCGGTCGGGGCGCTGACCATCACGGCGACGGCCTACGCCGAGCGGGCCGGGGATGCCTCTCTCTCGTCGTGGGCGATCGCACTCAACGGACTCGGCGCCCTCACCGGCGCGGTGCTCTCGGCGCGGTTCCCCTTCCGTGCCGCGCCGGAAGGACTCGTGCGACGCCTGGGGATCATGCTGGCCGCGCTCTACCTGCCGACCGCGTTCTCGGGCGCCCCGGTCTGGCTGTGGCTCGCCTTCGCCGGCGTCTCGGGGCTCCTACTCCCCGTGCTGCTCGCCCAGGTCTTCGCCCTCACGCCCGCCCTCGTCGATGCCCACCACGGGAACGAGGCGAACGCGTGGGTGATCTCGGCCTTCGCCGTCGGCAATGCGGGCGGGACGATCCTCGCCGGTCAGATCATCGGCGCCGCGGGCGCCGCGGCCGGCATCACGATCGCCGCGCTCGCGTGCGGCGCGATCGGGATCCTCGGTTCCGCACAGGCGGGCCGACGGGCGCTGCGCCGGATCGAGGCATCCCTGATCCAGTGAGGCCCGGCGCCGCCGACCGGGAGCGGATCGACGGACGCCGGACCCTTTCACACTCACGGCTTCGGGAAGCCCGACCCCTCTTCGACCGCGGGGACGATCCCGCCGTTCGAGCCGAAGTTCGTGTTTCGCTCTGGCCGAGCATGGATTTCCCAAAAATATATAGACCGGTCTATTGTGAAGTCATGACATCCAAAGGTGATCTGACGAAGGCACGGCTTGCGGAGTCCATGCTCGAGCTCATCCAGACCAGCGGTTACAGCGGCACGGGTCTGAACGCGGTGATCGAGCACTCGTCCGCGCCCAAGGGGTCGGTGTACTTCCACTTCCCCGATGGCAAGGAGGGGCTCGGCGTCGCAGCGGTCGGACTCGCCGAGCAGCAGTTCGAAGCGCTGATCGCAGACGCCGCCGCGTCCGCACCCGGCCCGGCCGACGCGGCCCGCGCCGTCATAGAGGCGCTCGCGACCATCGTCGGCGACAGCGACTTCCGGCTGGGCTGCCCGGTGTCGGTGGTCACGCTTGAGATGGGCGCCGAGAACGAGCGGCTGCGGCAGGCCTGCGCCGCCGCCTTCGAGTCCTGGATCGCCTCGACGTCCCGGTTGCTCGAAGCTGCGGGCATCGGCGCCGACGATGCCCGGTCGCTGGCGACGGTCATCGTGTCGACGATCGAGGGAGCGGTCATCGTCTCTCGCGCACGGCGGAGCACCCAGCCCCTCATGGCGGCCGCCGACGTCGTCGCGGGACTCATCGAACAGCGCCGATACACGGTCGGGGGCGCGCGATGACACCGCAGGAGGATCGCCGCCACGCCCTGGTCTTCGGCGCCTCGGGACTGATCGGCCGCCCCCTCATCCTCGCCCTCGCCGCGGCGGGAGCCGAGGTCACCGCGGCAGTGCGCACCGCCGAGTCCGGGGCACGCGTCGAGCGATGGCTCAGCGCGCACGGCCTGCGAGGGAGCGTCGCCACGACGCTCGTCGACTTCGATGCGCCCGAGCTCGTGGCGGGCGGCCCGTCGGCGTTCGCGTCCGTCACCGAGATCCACAACTGCGCCGGCTCGTATCGCTTCGGGATGACCGCCCACGAGGCCCACGACGCGAACGTCGGCAGCGTCGAGAAGGTGATGGGCTTCGCCGAGCACCTCCCCCGCCTGCAGCGCGTCGTGTATGTCTCGGGCTACCGCGTCGGCGGACAGGACCCCGCGACCGTGCCCTGGTCGGACGACCACCGCGCCGCGGTCTACGGACGCCTCGGGGCCTACGAAGGATCCAAGGTGGAATCCGACGCCGTCTTCCAGGCCCGAGCGCGGGAGCGCGGGATCCCTTGGACGATCGTCAACCCCTCCAGCGTGATCGGCGACAGCGCGACCGGCGAGGCCGACCAGTACGTCGGTCTGCCCGCCACGATCGAGCAGATCTGGGATGGCGCCGTACCGGCGCTGCCCGGGGACGAGACGACGTTCGTCCCGGTCGTCACGGTCGACTATCTGGCCGCGTTCATGACGGCGGCGGCAGTCGATCCGGATGCCGCCGGCCGGGCCTACTGGGTGCTCGACGACGCCACCCCGCCGCTGGCGGACCTGCTCACGCACGTCGGCCGGCACCTGGGAGCGAAGGTCCCGCGGGTGCGGATCCCCGTCGGCCTCATCAAGCGACTCCCGCCACGGATCACGAAGGCGGATCCCGAGACGCTCCACTTCATGTCTCCCGACCGCTACCCGACGCAGCCGGCCGTCGAGCTCGCGGAGAGGCACGGCATCCCGATGCCCGACGTGCGCGTGGCCCTCGAGCGGTGGGCCGATCACCTCGCCGCCCACCGGTTCGGTGCCGCTCCGGCACCCGAACGGCGTTTCGTGGATGCCGGCGGCGTGCGGACGTTCGAGCTCGGGGCACCCGGCTCCCGCAGGCTGGTCCTTCCCGGCCTGCCCGTCAACGCCGACACGTGGGCCGACGTGGCAACGGCCATCGGCGCACGGGCCGTCGACCTGCCCGGACTCGGCCTCAGCGGCGGAACCGGCGTCGAGGACTGGGAGCAGTGGCTGCCCGGCGTGCTCGGCAGCGAGCCCATCGACCTCATCGGTCATTCCCTCGGTGCGGCGGCGGCGGTCGTCGCGGCCGACCGGCTTCCGGGGCGGGTCTCGTCGCTCACGCTGATCGCACCGTTCTTCCTGCAGGCTCCCGCGGGCGGGTCGGCCGCTCTGCGCCCCGTCGTCCGGACGTATCTCCGGCACGCCGGCGCGGCGCGGCTGTCGCACACGCTGACCGGATCGGACGCCGCCTCGGCTGCCCTCGGATCGAGCGTCCGCGACCTCCGGCGGGGAACCGCCGCTCGAGTCGCCGATCACCTCGCACTCACGCGCTCGATGCGGTGGCGGACCGAGCTGCAGGAGTCCCTCCGGCGCTTCAGCGGCCCCGTGAGCATCATCACGGGGAGCCGCGACCCGCTCGCGCCCGAGGCGGTCGATGAGCTCGCCTCATTTCCGAACGTGCAGCTGATCTCGGTGCCCGGTGCCGGGCACCACCCGCAACTGACCCATGGCGACGCGCTCGTCGGCGTGCTCGAGGGGATCGGCGTGAGGTGACGGATGCCGCGGCCGCCGGCATCCGTCACCCCCTCTCGCGGCGAATAGACTGGTGGGGTCCGGCATCCCCGATTCTCTGGAGCTGAGCCGCGTGACCACCCCTGCTTCGACCGCTGTCGCCGATACCGTCGAGAACGCCGCCGCCACCCCCGAGAAGGAGCAGCCGTACGCGGCGCTCGGACTCAAGGACGACGAGTACGCGAAGATCCGCGAGATCCTCGGCCGCCGCCCCACCTCGGGCGAGCTGGCCATGTACTCCGTCATGTGGTCGGAGCACTGCTCGTACAAGTCGTCCAAGATCTACCTCCGCAAGTTCGGCGAGAAGGTCTCGGACGAGATGAAGGAACGGCTCATGGTCGGCATGGGCCAGAACGCCGGCGTCGTCGACATCGGCGAGGGCTGGGCCGTCACCTTCAAGGTCGAGTCGCACAACCACCCGAGCTACATCGAGCCGTTCCAGGGCGCCGCGACCGGCGTCGGCGGCATCGTGCGCGACATCATCTCGATGGGCGCGCGCCCGGTGGCGGTCATGGACCAGCTGCGCTTCGGCGACATCTCCGACCCCGACACCGCACGCGTGGTGCACGGCGTCGTGAGCGGCATCAGCTTCTACGGCAACTGCCTGGGCCTGCCGAACATCGGCGGCGAGACCGTGTTCGACGCGGTCTACCAGGGCAACCCGCTGGTCAACGCCCTCGCGGTCGGCGTGCTGCGCCACGAGGACCTCAAGCTCGCCAACGCCACCGGCGCCGGCAACAAGGTCGTGCTGTTCGGCGCCCGCACCGGCGGCGACGGCATCGGCGGCGCGTCGATCCTCGCGTCCGACACGTTCTCGGAGGGCGGCCCCAC
>NZ_JBQCIP010000183.1:0-11128 GCF_051953575.1 Microbacterium sp. | reverse complement strand
GGCGTCGCAAGTACTACCGGATCACCGACGCCGGCCGCGCGGTGTACCGCGGCAACGTCGCGGCGTGGACCGCGACCCGGCGCATCATCGACGAACTGCTCGACGTGAAGGAGAGCCAGCAATGAACACCGACATCCACCGTCTGCTCGACGAGGCCTTCCAGGGCGTCGAGATGACGCCGGACGCGCAGGACCTGAAAGAAGAGGTGCGCGCCAACCTGATGGCCCGCGCCGAAGAGCTCGAAGCGGCCGGCGCGACGGCGTCCGACGCCGCACGGCAGGCCGTCGCCGAGCTCGGCGACGTGCGCGCACTGCTCGACGAGACGACGGATGCCTCACCCGCGCGCCGCACCGACGAATATGCCGCGCTCCTGCAGCGCCACCACGTGCGCCCGAAGCCCGGCTTCGTCGTACGGACCGTGGCGTATTCGATCGCTGCCGCCGTGGGGATCACGCTGGCGATCCTCGGCGCGAGCGGCGTGCTGCCGTTGCCGATCGGCGCGCAGATCGGCCTGTTCGGCATGGCGTCGACCGCGCTCGCGCTCATCGTCGGCGACTCCCTCTCGCAAGAGACGACGACGAACCACCCGATGCCGCAGAACCGCGCGGCGGGGTACTTCCTCGCAACGCTGCTCGGCGCCTTCGGGCTCGGCTTCGTCGCGCTGGTCGCCTTCGGCTCGATGCCGATGTGGGGCATCGTCTTCGCCGCACTGGGCGTGATCGCATCCATCATCCTCTTCTCGTTCCTCGGCGCCACGCAGACCAACCGCCACAAGGCGTGGACCCGTCAGCTCGCCGCCGCCACCCCGCCCAACCGGTTCGAGCGCGAGCCCGAGACCGCCGCACGATTCGGCGTCTACACCGCCGCCATCTGGCTCGTCACCTTCGCCGTCATCGCGGTGCTGGTGTTCACGGTCGGTTGGTGGTGGGCGCCGGTCGCCTTCGTGGGCGGGTTCGCGCTCATGATGCTGCTCCTCGCCCGCATGCTGTTCGCGCCCGAGAAGAGCCACCACAAGTCCTGATCCGAGCGGGCCGCGTCCCCGGCCCGCTCGGCGGCACATCACCCATTCGAAGGAAGGGATGCTTCGCCATGCCTGAAAACAACGCCATCGTCGCCCGCGACCTCGTGAAGGTCTACCCGGGCCGGGGTCGCCGGCCGGCCGTGCGGGCTCTGGACGGCCTCGGATTCTCGGTCCCCGCCGGCCGGGTGTTCGGGCTGCTCGGCCCGAACGGCGCCGGCAAGTCCACCACCACCAAGATCCTCACGACGCTCTCGCGCCCCACGAGCGGCACCGCGACCGTCGCGGGGCACGACGTCGCAGCCGACCCCGGCGCCGTGCGCGCCGCGATCGGCTACGTGTCGCAGGGCGCGAGCACCGACGCGCTCCTCACCGCCCGTGAGAACCTCGAGATCGCCGCCCGCCTGCGCGGAGTGAGCGCGGCGGATGCCCGCGGCCGGGCCGTGCGCCTGCTCGACGAGTTCGGGCTCGCCGAGGCATCCACCCGACCCGTCGGATCGTTCTCGGGCGGTATGCGCCGACGCCTCGACGTCGCCGCCGCGCTCGTGCATCGCCCGCAGGTGCTGTTCCTCGACGAGCCGACCACCGGGCTCGACCCCGAGGCGCGCGCCGCGATGTGGGCCGAGATCCGCCGGCTGTCGGGAGAGGAGGCGCTCACCGTCGTGCTGACCACGCACTACATGGAAGAAGCCGACCGCCTCGCCGACGAGCTGCTGCTCGTCAACAGGGGCCGCGCCGTCGTGCAGGGAACGCCCGACGAGCTGAAGGCCGCGCTCCACGGCGATTCGCTGCGCGTCTCGCTGATCGAGCCCGACGCCGCAGCCGTGCGCGACGCGATCGGCCGCGTTCCCGGTCTGCGCGACGTGGTCGTCGAGGCCTCCGGCGTCGACGGCGTCCTCGCCGCCCGCACCGACGACGCGTCTGCGGCCGTCGGCGCCGTCATCGGGGCCCTGGATGCCGCCGGCATCCGCTTCGGCCAGGTCGCGGCATCCCACCCCACCCTCGACGACGTGTACCTGCACTTCGTCGGCCACACCTTCGGTGACACCGTCGCCGCTCCGGAAGGAGTCGCAGCATGACCACGATCGCTCTCGCCCCCGCCATCGCCGCGCCCTCGCGGGCCGGCTGGTTCACCCAGGCCGGACAGGTGCTGCGCCGCTGGCTCATCGCCACCCTGCGCCAGGTCTGGGGACCGGTGATGTCGCTGATCCAGCCCGTCATCTGGATCGTGCTGTTCGGGCAGGTCTTCCACTCGCTCGGGGCGCTGCCGCAGTTCGACTCTTCGACAGGCTCAGGGACCGCCGGGTACATCGACTACCTCGTGCCCGGCATCCTCATGATGACGGTGCTGTACTCGGGCGCGTGGGCCGGCACCGGCTACATCGACGACATCAACTCCGGCGTCATGGACCAGTACCTCACCTCGCCGGTGTCGCGCTCGGCCATCATCACGGGGCAGCTCGTGCAGCAGCTGATCATCAACCTCGCGCAGTCGCTCGTGGTGCTCGGCATCGGGTGGCTCGCCGGCGCCCGCTACCCGGGCGGCATCGGCGGCATGCTCGTGGCGCTCGGTGTCGCGACGCTGCTGGCGACGATCTTCTGCTGCGCGTCGACGGCCGTCGCGCTCACCGCGCGCAGCCAGATCGCTCTCATCAGCCTGTCGCAGCTGATCGTGCTGCCGGCGACGTTCCTGTCGACCACGATGATGCCCGCCGACCTCATGCCGCAGTGGGTGCAGGACGTCGCCCGCTGGAACCCGATGACCTGGGCGGTCGAGCTCGGCCGCGGGGGCCTCGACGGCGCCTACCCCGACCACGGGTGGTGGCAGGTCGCCGGACTCACGGTGCTCGCCGCGCTCGCCTTCGTGTGGGCGATGCGGTCGATCCGCGCCTACCAGCGGTCGGTCTGAGCACGCGCATCTAGGGTGGACCGGTGAGCTCTGACCCGGTCCGCGAGGTCGCCGACGCCTATGTCCGCGAACTCGCCCGCCACGAGCCCGACGCCGCCCTGGCGTTCGGGCTCGTCGCGCGTCCGCTGCCCGACCTGTCGCCCGAGTGGCTCGTCGCCAAGTACGAGCTGCAGGGCGCCACGCTCCCCGCGCTGGACGCGGCCGGGCCGGGCGACGAGATGCTGCGCGCCGCGCTGCGCGAGCGCCTGGAGCGCGAGCGGCTGCTGTTCGACACCGGGTTCACGCCCCGGCTCGTCGCGGGACTCGCGACTCCCGTGCACCTCGTGCGTTACGCGCTCGAAGGCCGGGCGGTCACGGCGGATGCCGCGGGCGAGGCGGTGCTGGCGACGCTCGAGGCCTCTCCGGCCGCCGTGCGCGAGTACATCTCGTCGCTGCGCTGGGCGCGCGACCACGGCGACCGCTTCACCGGCGGCGGAGTCGCCCCGGTGCGCCAGCTCGACACCCTGGCGTCGCAGGTCGCGATGTGGGCCGAGTCGGACTGGTTCGGCTCGGTCCCCGTCGTCGGCGACGTGGATGCCGCCACCCGCGCCCGCGCGCGGGCCGCCGCCGACGAGATCGGCGTCGCGCTCGCCGAACTGGTCGGGGTGCTGCGCGACGAGCTGCGGCCGGTCGCGCCGACGGCCGACGGTGTGGGCGAGGCCGTGTATGCCGACCTCGCGGCGGGCATGCTCGGCGCCCGCATCGACCTCGACGAGACGTACGCGTACGGATGGTCGGAGCTGCAGCGGCTCGTGAGCGAGGCACGCGACCTCGCCCGGGCGCTCGGGGGCTCGGGCGACGACCCGGTCCGGGCGACGGCATCCCTGCTCGACGCCGATCCGCGGTACCGGCTGGACTGCGTCACGGCGATCCAGGCGTGGCTCACGCGGCGGGTTCGCGAGACCATCGACGCCGTCGCCCCCGCGTTCGACCTGCCCGCAGCGGTCCGCGACGTGGAGTGCCTCGTGTCGGAGGCGGCGACCGGCGTCGTCTACTACACGCCCGGAGCGCCCGACGGCTCGACGCCCGGGCGCGTGGTGTGGACCATCCCGAGCGGGGTGCCCGTGGCGGCGACGTGGCAGGAGGTCACGAGCGTGCACCACGAGGGGGTGCCCGGGCACCACCTGCAGTTCGTGCTCACCGCGTCGTATCCCGAGCTGCATGCCTGGCAGCGTCACCTGTGCCACATCCACGGCTACGCCGAAGGCTGGGCGCACTACGCCGAGCAGCTGGCCGACGAGCTGGGCCTGATCCGCGACCCCGCCGAGCGCCTGGGCCTCGTGCTCGGACAGATCTGGCGGTCGGTGCGGATCGTCGCCGACATCGGGCTGCACACCGGGCGCCCGATCCCGCCGAACGCCCTCGTCCCCGAGGGGGAGTGGACCCCCGAGCTCGCCCGCGACCTGCTCGTCGACCTGGCCCTCGTCGAGCCTGCGCTCGCCGGTTTCGAGGTCGACCGCTACCTCGGCTGGCCGGGCCAGGCGCTCGCCTTCAAGGTCGGCGCCCGCCTGTGGAACGAGGCCCGTGCGGCGCATCAGGACCGCCTCGGCGAGGCGTTCTCGCTGCGCGACTTCCACCGTGACGCGCTCGCCCTCGGCCCGATGGGCCTGGACCCGCTGCGCGCGCTGCTCGCCCGCTGACCGGACGGATGTCGGGCGCCCGGCATCCGCTCGACCGCGCGGTGCGCGCGGCAGACCCGCGCTGCTCAGGCCAGGGCGTCGACGATCGGCCGGAACTTCACACGCGTCTCGAGCAGCTCCGACTCGGGGTCGCTCGCCGCGACGATGCCGGCGCCGGCGTGCGCGACGACGGGGATCGTGGCGGAGTACTCGGCGTGCCGTCGGACGGGCGCGGCGCCGATCTGCGCGCAGCGCAGCGCGATGGCCCACTCGCCGTTGCCGTCGCCGTCGACCCAGCCGACGGGTCCGGCGTAGCGCCCGCGATCGAAGGGCTCGAGCCGGCGGATCGTGTCGAGGGCCGCAGCGGTCGGGGTGCCCGCGACGGCGGCCGTCGGGTGCAGCGCCGCGACGAGGTCCAGCGACGACGCGTGGTCGGCGAGGTCGCCGGCCACATCCGTGGCGAGATGCCACAGGTTCGGCAGCTTGAGCGTGAACGGCTCGGGGTCGGCCCGCAGATGACGGGTGTGGGGGCCGAGGGCGTCGAGCACGCTCTGCACGGCGAAGCGGTGCTCTCCGAGGTCCTTGTCGCTGTGCGCGAGGGATGCGGATGCCGCGGCGTCGTCGTGCGCGTCAGTCCCTCGAGGGATCGTGCCGGCGAGCACGCGTGCGGTCACCACGCCGCGCGAGGCGGTGACGAGGGTCTCGGGGCTCGCGCCGATCATGCCGTCGACGGCGAACGTCCACGTGTCGGGGTAGTCGTGCGAGAGGGCGCGCACCAGGCGCCGCAGGTCGGCGCCGGCGGGGATCGTGCCCACCAGGTCGCGGGCGAGCACGACCTTGTCGAGCTCGCCGGCGCGGATGGCGTCGACAGCGGCGCGGACGGCGGCCTGGTACGCGGCGGGATCCATGGTGCCGGGACCGAGGGTGGCCGACCAGTGCGGTCCGTAGGGCGTGGGCTGGACCGCCGGCTCCGCGAGGCCGAACGAGGAGCGGATGCGGGTGATCCACGAGCGTCCGCGGTGGCGGCCGATGACCGCCTGCGGCACGATCAGCCGGCTCGTGGCTGACGAGCGCTGATCGAACACGAGAGTCCCGAACGCGACCAGCCCCGTGCCCGGCAGCCCGACCGGATCGTCCACCTCGGCGGTTGCGGCCAGGTGGCGCCAGGCGTCCGCGGGGGACGGCACGCCTCCGTCGTCGACGCCGGCGTGCCCCTGCGGACCGCGCTCATACCCGCCCACGCTGCCGATGCCGACGATGCCGTCGCCCCGGCGCAGCCACGCCAGCGGTTCGTCGGCGGAGGCGTAGACGAGCAGGTCGTCGACGTGCTCGATCTCGCGGGTCTCGACCACCAGCTGCGGCGGGCGGCGCGAAGATGTCACCCCTCCAGCCTAGACTCGCGAGGTGACCGACGCCGCCGCCGCGCAGCCCCGCCCGACCCGCCTCGACCGCCCCGCGGTCGGGACCGCGCTGCAGTTCCGGTGGCGCAAGTGGGACGGCGGCGCGCACTGGGTCAACGACGAGGTCTACCTCGGCAGCGACCGGTGGGGCGACTGGCTCGGCCAGCCGGACGGCTGGCGCAACGTGCGGCCCGGACTGGAGTTCCCGGCCGACGGGCCGAACGTCACCCTGCTGCCGCCGAGCGGCGACTTCGCCATGACGGTGCACGCGACGCCCCGCCGCGTGCGCATCTACATCGACATCGCGTGGGACATCCGCTGGGATGCCGGCGCACCCACGGGGATCGACATGGACCTCGATGTCGTGAAGGCCATCGACGGGCGTGGCCTGTTCATCGACGACCGCGACGAATGGGACGAGCACCGGGTGCGCTACGGCTATCCGCTCGACCTCGTGGAGCGGCTCGACGCCCTCGCCGTCGATCTGGAGCGGCGGGTCGCCGCCGCCGAGGCGCCGTTCGACGACGCCACTGCGGATGCCTGGCTCGCCCACCTCGCATCGTTGCCGGGCGTGCCCGCCCCGCCGCGGGTCGAGTTCCCCGCCCCTCAGGGTGCTGTCGGGCCCGCGGCCTAGACTCGTGCCCGTGGCCACGCACCCTTCCGATCACGAGTCCAACCGCGCCGACCTGCACAAGGACCCGTCGCGCGTGAGCGGCATGTTCGACCAGGTGGCCGCCGGCTACGACCGCACCAACACGGTGCTGAGCCTCGGCAACGACCGGTTCTGGCGGGCCGCCATGGTGCGAGCGGTGAACCCCCGTCGGGGCGAGCGCATCCTCGACCTCGCGGCGGGCACGGCGATGTCCAGTGCGGCGCTCGCCGGCCGCGGCGCCGAGGTCGTCGCCGCCGACTTCTCGCCGGGCATGCTCGCCGAGGGCGAGAAGCGCTACGGCCCCACGGCGCCGGGAGGCGGCATCCCGAACCTCACCTTCGTCGAGGCGAACGCGACGGCGCTGCCCTTCGCCGACGCCGAGTTCGACGCGGTCACGATCTCGTACGGACTGCGCAACGTCGACGACCCCAAGAAGGCGCTGCGCGAGATGCTGCGCGTGACCAAGCCGGGCGGACGCCTGGTCGTGTGCGAGTTCTCGCAGCCGCCGTCGAAGCTGTTCCACGGGCTCTACCGGTTCTACAACGACCGGGTGCTGCCGGTCGCGGCGCGGGCCGTCAGCTCCAACGCCGACGCCTACGACTACCTCAACGAGTCGATCCGCGACTGGCCCGACCAGCGACGCCTCTCGGCCTGGATCCGCGAGGCGGGCTGGACCGAGGTCGCCTACCGCAACCTGTCGCTCGGGATCGTCGCCCTGCACCGCGCCGTGAAGCCCGGTGGCGAGCCCCGGTAGGCTGGCAGGGTGACACCGACCGTGCCGGGCTCGCGCATCGCGGGCAAGCTGGGCTTGACCGACCGCGTCTTCGCGGGGACGCGTTCGCGCGGCCTGCGCAAGACGGTCGAGGCGGGGCTCAAGCGCGTCGACCTCGCCCTCGAGCGCGAGCTCCACGCGACCGACGCGCTCGCCGACGCCACCAGCCGCTACCTGTACGACGCCGGCGGCAAGCGCGTGCGCCCCATGCTGGCCCTGCTGACCGCTCAGCTGGGCGACGGCGCGACCGACGAGGTGATCCAGGCCGCTGCGGCTCTCGAGATCACCCACCTGGGGTCGCTGTACCACGACGATGTGATGGATGCCGCCGACAAGCGCCGTGGAGTGCCCAGCGCCCACGCGGTGTGGGGCAACAACATCGCGATCCTCACCGGCGACCTGCTGTTCTCGCGGGCGAGCCAGATCATGGCCCACCAGGGCGACCGCGCCATCCGGCTGCAGGCCGACACGTTCGAGCGCCTCGTCCTCGGGCAGATGCACGAGACCGTCGGGCCGACGGATGCCGACGATCCGGTCGACTTCTACCTCCAGGTGCTCTCTGACAAGACCGGCTCGCTCATCGCCGCTGCCGCGCAGGCCGGCGTGATCTTCTCGAACGGCCCGGAGGAATTCGAGCAGCCGATGGTGACGTTCGGCGAGAAGGCCGGCGTCGCCTTCCAGCTGCTCGACGACGTGATCGACCTCTCGGCCGATCCCGGCGAGACCGGCAAGGTTCCCGGCACCGATCTACGCGCCGGCGTGCCCACGATGCCGTACCTCGTGCTCGCCCAGCGCACCGATGCCGATGCGGTCGCCCTGCGCGCGCGCATCGACGAGGGCGTCGCGCAGATCGCCGACGGCGCCGACCCGGCGCTCCTCGACGAGCCGCTGGCGCGGCTGCGCGACCACGAGGCCACCCAGGCCACCCTCGATCTCGCCCACGCGTGGTCGCACGAGGCCATCGAGGCGCTCGCCCCGCTGCCGGACGGCTCGGTGCGCGAGGCGCTCACCCGGTTCGCGCAGGCCGTCGCCGACCGCTCCAGTTAGCCGCACCCGCGCTCCGCCGCTCCGCCCGCAACGAACGGAGGGGGCGGTGAGCCCGGCCCCGAAGGGACACTCATGACCAAGCTCCGACTGGCGATCGTCGGTGCAGGCCCGGCGGGCATCTACGCCGCCGACATCCTGCTCAAGGCCGAGCGCAAGTTCGACGTCTCGATCGACCTGTTCGAGCAGCTGCCCGCCCCGTACGGGCTGGTGCGCTACGGCGTCGCACCCGACCACCCGCGCATCAAGGGCATCATCACGGCGCTGCGCGAGGTGCTCGACCGCGGCGACATCCGCATCTTCGGCAATGTCCGCTTCGGCGAGGACATCACCCTCGACGACCTGAAGCGCCACTACAACGCCGTCATCTTCGCCACCGGGGCAATCCACGACACCGCCCTCGACATCCCCGGCATCGACGCCATCGGCTCGTACGGCGCGGCCGACTTCGTCAGTTGGTTCGACGGGCACCCCGACGTGCCGCGCGAGTGGCCGCTGGATGCCGCATCCGTCGGCGTCATCGGCAACGGCAACGTCGCACTCGACGTCGCCCGCATGCTCGCCAAGCACGCTGAAGACCTGCTGCCCACCGAGATCCCCGACAACGTCCACGCCGGCCTGGCCGCCTCGCAGGTCACCGACGTGCACGTGTTCGGCCGCCGCGGGCCGGCCAACGTGAAGTTCACTCCGCTCGAGCTGCGCGAGCTGGGCGAACTGCGTGACGTCGACATGGTCGTCTACGACGAGGACTTCGACTACGACGAGGCGTCGCGCGCCGCGATCGCGAGCAACAAGCAGGTCATGGTGATCGACCGCGTGCTGCAGTCGTGGCGCAAGCGCGATTCGGTGAACAACGCCGGGGGGACGGCATCCCGCCGACTGCACCTGCACTTCTACGCGAAGCCGGTCGAGGTCAAGACGGATGCGGACGGGCGGGTGTCGGCGTTCGTGTACGAGCGCACCCGTCCGGACGGCGAGGGCGGCGTCGTCGGCACCGGAGAGCTCCGCGAGGTGCCGATCCAGTCGCTGTACCGTGCCGTCGGCTACTTCGGCTCGCCGCTGCCGGGCGTGCCGTTCGACAAGAAGCACGGTGTGATCCCCAACCGCGAGGGCCAGGTGCTGAGCAAGGACTCGAACGAGCGGGTCAACGGCGTCTACGCCACCGGCTGGATCAAGCGCGGTCCGGTCGGTCTCATCGGACACACGAAGTCCGACGCGATGGAGACCGTCCGCCACCTGATCAACGACCAGGGCACGTGGTGGCAGCCGGCGGACCCGTCCGAGCAGGCGATCCCGGCGCTCCTCGCCGAACGCGGCGTGCGCTGGACGGACCTCGACGGCTGGCACCGCCTCGACGAGCACGAGATCGCGCTGGGCGCCCCGCACGAGCGCGCGCGCATCAAGGTCGTGCCGCGCGAGGAGATGGTCACGATCTCCCGCGGCGAGTGACGACGTCGGCCTAGGCTGTGGTCATGGCCGGGCCGTCCGACGCGTGGGTCCCCGACATCTTGGGGAAGCCGTTCGAGCAGCTCACGATGCCGCTGGGCGTCCAGGGAACGCAGGGCGAGCTCGTCGCGACTCTCGTGCGCAGCATCCCGAACCCGTTTCTGTCGCTGTTCGCTCCGCTGCGCGACGTGGACGTCCTGTACATCCACGGCTGGTCGGACTACTTCTTCCAGCGGGATGTCGCGCAGTTCTGGACGAGTCGCGGCGCCCGCTTCTACGCGCTCGACCTGCGCCGCTACGGGCGCAGCCTGCGTGAGGGCATGACGCCCGGATACGTCGACGCCCTCGAGGACTACGACGTCGACATCGCGCATGCCCTGGCCGCCATGGGTCAGGGCACGCCGCAGTCGCCGTCGGCACGGCGGCTCGTGCTCATGGGGCACTCGACCGGCGGCTTGACGCTCACCCTGTGGGCATCGCGCCACCCCGGCCGCGTTGCCGCCCTCGTGCTCAACAGCCCGTGGCTGGAGCTGCAGATCGGAACCATCGGCCGGCAGGCGCTGGCGCCGCTAGTGGAGATGCGCGCGAAGCTCGACCCACGTGGCGCACAGCCCGAGGTCGACTTCGGGTTCTACACGCGCGCGCAGGAAGAGATCGGGTCGCTGCCGACCGGACCGGAGCGCGCGATCTGGCGGCCGGACCGCGGCTTCCCGACGGCGCCCGGGTGGCTGGCGGCCGTGATGGGCGGCCATCGCCGGATCGCGGGAGGCATCGACGTCGCATGCCCGGCGTTCGTGCTGCTGTCGGCGCACTCCACGACGCCGATCTCGTGGAAGGAGTCGATGACGTCGACCGACTCGGTGCTGTGGGTCGACGACATCGCCCGCGCCGCCACACTCATCGGCCGCGGCGTCACGATCTCGCGCATCGAGGGGGCGATCCACGACGTGTTCCTGTCGCGCGATCAGCCCCGCGCCGACGCGTTCGCGGCGCTCCGGCAGTGGGCCGACGGCTACGTCGCCCACCACTGATGCGTGCAGTCTTGTCCCCCGAAGAGGGGACAGACTTGGTTCTACCAATCGGGTTAGGCTGTATGCGAGGCATCCCCAGTGCCTCAGGGAAGGGACCTCCCCAAGAAACCTTCCCACCGTCGCAGGGTGCCGTTCGCCGGGGGGTGGACGAGCGCGATAGCCCGCGACGCCCAGGCCCCGGGTGTCCCCAGCACCCGG
>NZ_JBQCIP010000182.1:0-28713 GCF_051953575.1 Microbacterium sp. | reverse complement strand
CAAGCACCAGAACATGGCCGGCAGCGACATCGGCGACAACCACAAGGAGTACTTCGCCGGCGACGCGGCCCTCAAGGCCGGCGGTCAGCACAACACGATGAACCAGTTCGGCTGAGCCGCCACAAGCGACGACGCAGACAGTGATGCCCCGGACCGCACGGTCCGGGGCACCCCGTCGTTCTGGTCAGCCCTCGTCGCAGACCGAGCCGATGCGCGCGGCAGCGTCGTCGATGCCCTTCTGGGCGTCCGCCAGAGCGTCCGCGGCGCCGGCTCCGCCCCCGGTGATCGCGTCGGCGTGGTCGATCGCGGCGCCGAAGGCCGCAGACAGATCGCTGAGCGCCGCCGCGAGCCTGCTGTCGTCGTCGAACTTCGCTCCGAGCCCGTCGACCTTCTCCTGCAGCCCTTCGAGCGCGGACGCCAGCTGATCGGCGTCGGTCGCGACCGTCAGCTGCTCCTTCGCGGCGGCCACGGCGGTCTGAGCAGTGACCCGGACCGCGGAGCACGCGACGGCGACGGTGCCGGATCCCGTGCTGTCGGCCGCATCCGTCAGCGCTCCGCAGCCGCCGAGCACGACGATCGCCCCGAGGGTCAGTGCGACGACCGCCGCGACGCGTGACCCCACCGGGATCACCCCCGTGGAATCCTGCGCGCCGCCGCCTCTTCCGCCCGCAGCGCCCGCTGACCGCGGATGCCCCCGCCGAGCAGCCACGCCCCCGACCCGATCGTGAGCACGGCCGAGACGCGGAGGGCAGAATCGGGATCGATCAGCAGGACGACGCTGAACAGGGCGGCCAGCCCGCCGACGACGGCCCCGGTCCCGCCGATCATGGTGAAGACGCATCCGCGTGCCAGCCACCACGCGATGCCACCGGCGAAGACGAGGACGACCGCGAACGCGACCGCACCCCAGGTCCAGGCATCCACGATGCTCACCGTACCCCTCCGGTCGGGGCCGCGACAGGCGTCCGCCGGACGGATCGTCGCACCGCGCCGGCTTCGCGCACAGTCGCGGGCCACGCGCGCCCGATCGGCGGCTGACCGGCGCCCCCGCGCGGACTACGCTCGAGGCGTGACAGAACGCGCACCGCTCTCCCGCAAACTCTCCGCCATCGCCGAGTCCGCGACCCTGAAGGTCGATGCCAAGGCGAAGGCGCTGCAGGCCGCAGGCCGCCCCGTCATCTCGTATGCGGCAGGCGAGCCCGACTTCGCGACGCCCCAGTTCATCGTGGATGCCGCGGCCGAGGCGCTGCAGAACCCCGCGAACTTCCGCTACACGCCTGCCGCCGGTCTGCCCGCGCTGCGCGAGGCGATCGCGGCCAAGACGCTGCGCGACTCGGGCCTGGAGATCGACCCGTCGCAGGTCATCGTGACCAACGGCGGAAAGCAGGCCGTCTACCAGGCATTCCAGACCGTCGTGAACCCGGGCGACGAGGTGCTGCTGCCGGCGCCGTACTGGACGACCTACCCCGAGGCGATCGCACTGGCCGACGGCACGCCCGTCGAGGTGTTCGCCGGCGCCGACCAGGACTACAAGGTCACCGTCGAGCAGCTCGAGGCCGCCCGCACCGACCGCACGGTGGCGCTCGTGTTCGTCTCGCCGTCGAACCCGACCGGCTCGGTCTACACGCTCGAAGAGACGAAGGCCATCGGCGAGTGGGCCGTCGAGCACGGCATCTGGATCATCTCGGACGAGATCTACCAGAACCTCGTCTACGAAGGCACGCGTGCCGTGTCGATCGTCGAGGCCGTGCCCGCCGCAGCCGACCAGACGATCCTCGTCAACGGCGTCGCCAAGACGTACGCGATGACGGGCTGGCGCCTGGGCTGGATGCTCGGCCCCAAGGACGCCATCAAGATCGCCGGCAACCTGCAGTCGCACCTGTGCTCGAACGTGAACAACATCGCCCAGCGCGCGGCGCTCGCGGCCCTCACCGGACCGCAGGACGAGGTCGAGCAGATGCGCCAGGCCTTCGACCGCCGTCGACGCACCATCGTCGCCGAGCTGTCGAAGATCGACGGCGTCGAGGTTCCCACGCCGCTCGGAGCGTTCTACGCCTACCCCGACGTGCGCGGCCTGCTCGGCCGGGAGTGGGCGGGCGTCACCCCGACGACCTCGCTGGAGCTCGCCGACCTCATCCTCGAGAAGGCCGAGGTCGCGGTCGTCCCGGGCGAGGCCTTCGGCCCGTCGGGCTACCTGCGCCTGTCGTACGCCCTCGGCGACGACGCGCTGCTGGAGGGCGTGCAGCGCCTGCAGCGACTGTTCGCCTCCTGACGAACGACCCTTCCGGAACGTGGATGCCTCGCCCGAGGCATCCACGTTCCGTTTTGTGGGTGAGGCCTAGAGCTCGACGTTCACCAGGACGGGCTCGGGTTGCAGGATCAGGCCGAACTCGGACTGCACGCGGCCCTGGATGAAGCGGGCGAGCTCGGCGAGCTCGGCGGCCGTCGCGCGGCCGCGGTTGGTGAGGGCCAGCGCGTGCTTGGTCGAGAGGCCGGCGCGGGAGCGCGGCAGCTTGAAGCCCTTGCGCACGCCGGCGTGCTCGATCAGCCAGCCCGCGCTCACCTTGACGTCGGACTCGACCGGGGCGGGCGCCGGCACGTACCCGTCGAAGTTCTCCAGCGGGATGACGAGCACCGGGTCGAGGTCGGGGTGGACCGGCCAGCGCGGGCACTCCTCGGGGAGCGTGCGCGCGAACGCCGCCGAGACGACGGCGTTCTGGAAGAACGACCCGGCACTATACGTGTCGGGATCGTCGGCGTCGAGCACCATGCCCTTGCTGCGGCGGGTCTCGAGGATGCGGTCACGCACCCACGCGAGCGTCACCTCGTCGTCGGGCCCGAGGCGCAGCGCCGTGCGCAGCTGGTCGCCCGCGATCCGGCGCGGAGCGGCGCCGACCTCGGGCAGATCGAGCGTGACCGACAGGATCACGGCACGGCGCGCCGGCACCGAGCCGTAGTGGTGCTTGAGGACGGAGGTGCGGAAGCCGAGCCCGAGCTCGGGCGCGGGCACGAGCGACACCTCGCCCGTGGACTCGTCGAGCAGCTCGACCTCGCTGAGGGTCTGCACGATCTCCTGACCGTACGCGCCGATGTTCTGCACCGGCGCGGCGCCCACGGTGCCGGGGATGCCCGACATCGCCTCGATGCCGCCGAGGCCCTCCGCGACCGCGTACGCGACGACCGCGTCCCAGTCATGCCCGGCCTGCACGCGGATCCGCGCGCGTCCGGGGATGGGCGACGGCATCCGCTCGATGCCGCTGGTGAGCACGCGTACGACGGTCCCCTCGAAGGGGTCGTCGCCGACGAACAGGTTGGAGCCCCCGCCGAGGACGAGCCACTCGTCACCCGAGGCCCAGACGTCGCGCAGCGCCGCGACCAGCTCGTCGGTCGTGTGCGCGTCGATCATGCGCTCGGGGGTGCCGCCGGTGCGCAGTGTCGTGAGCCGCGACAGCGGGATGGGGTCTACGTCGGGCATGCGTCAGCTGGTCCGCACCCGCACCTGCGCCTTGACGAGCACCGTCGCGCCGTCGTACGACACGGTGAGGTCGATGCGCGCGGAGTCCTCGTCGACTGCACCGACCTTGGCGACGACGGTGACGTCGGCACCGGTCTCGGCGTCGACGACGACCGGCTTCGTGAAGCGCACCCCGTACTCCTGGATGCGGCCGGTGTCGCCGATCCACGGCTCGATCGTGCCGACGGCCAGGCCCATCGTGAGCATGCCGTGGGCGAGGACGCCCGGCAGGCCCACCGCGGCCGCGACGTCGTCGCGGTAGTGGATCGGATTGAAGTCCCCTGATGCCCCGGCGTAGCGCACGAGCGATTCGCGGGTGAGGTGCACGGTGCGCTCGGCGACGATGTCGCCCACGGCCAGGTTCGTGAGGTCGGTCATGCCTCTCCCTCCCCCACGAGCAGGACGGACGTGGTGGTCACGACGTGCTCGCCGGCAGCATCCGTGATCTCGGATTCGCTCGTCACCATCGCGGCGGCGCCCATGGCGCGCAGGCCGGTGACCGACAGCTTCGCGGTCAGCTCGTCGCCCGCCACGATCGGCCGCGAGTAGCGGAACTTCTGCTCGGCGTGCAGCACGTTCTGCAGCACGATGCCGGAATCCGGCTGCGACAGCAGCTGCTGCAGCGTGGCGTCGGTCACGACGATCGCGAACGTCGGCGGCGCGACGACGTCGGCGTACCCGAGCGCCTGCGCGGCGGCGACGTCGGTGTGCTGCGGGTCGTCGGCGAAGACGGCGCGCGCGAACTCGCGCACCTTCTCGCGACCCACGAGGTACGGGGGCGTCGGCGGGAAGTCTCGGCCGACGAGCTCGGGGTTCACTGGCACCATGCCATCCTACCGAGCGGCCGCTGCGCGCCCGGCGGCTCAGGCCGGGCGGCTCAGGCCGGGCGACGCCGGCCGCGCCAGGCGCGCACGCCCATCTGCGCGGCGATGAACGCGAGGTACACGGCGAAGAGCACGTTGCCGACGAACGGGTCGACGAGCGTCGCGATCCAGGCGCCGAGGGCGGTCGTGGTGCAGGCCGCCAGTCCCACGACGGCCGCCGCGACGAGGTCGACGTTGCCGCGACGGATGTTGCCGACGGTGCCCGAGATCGCCGCCGGGATCATCATCAGCAGCGAGGTGCCCTTGGCGACGAGGTCGCTGGTGCCGAACAGCACCATCAGCACGGGGACCACGATGATCCCTCCCCCGACGCCGATGAGACCCGAGAGGATGCCGGTCCCCACACCCACCACGACCAGCGCGACGCCGCTCCACCACGTGAGCACCAGTTCGGCGTCCCTGGACGGGATCACGAGGAAAAGGCTCACGATGACCGCGACGAGGAACCCGACGAACGCCCACCGCAGCACGGTGAGCGACAGTCGCGGGAGCAGCCAGGTGCCGATCTGCGCGCCGACGACGGCGCCGAGCGCGAGCAGCAGCGCCGGGATCCACGCGACCGAGCCGGTCACCGCGTACGAGATCACGCCGACGGTGGCCGTCGGCACGATGGCCGCGAGCGACGTGCCCGCCGCCAGACGCTGGTCGAAGTGCAGGAAGAGCACGAGGAACGGCACGATGACGGTGCCGCCGCCGACGCCGAACAGCCCCGACAGCACGCCGGCGGCGAGGCCGATGCCGATGCAGACGAGGTAGAAGCGCGTGTCGTGCGCGGGACGCCCGGTGCCCGGCACGGTCACGACGCGTCGTCGATCACCCAGGCGCCGTCGACCTCGATGAGCGTGTAGCGCCACCCCTCGGTGCGATCCTCGGCATCGATCGGGTCGCCGTTCTCGTCGACGGTGGTCGTGTAGGTCTCGGTGGTCGTCACGGCGATCTCGTCGCCGTGCGCGTCGATCTGCTCGATGGTGATCGTGTAGTCGTCGGTGTCTTCGGCGAACAGGCGTGCCCCCTCCTGGAAGGTCGCGCAGTCCTCCATGTCGAGTGCGTCGCGGAAGTCCTCCGACGTCGACGCGAAGTAGGCGTCGCAGTCGGCGTTCTGCCAGGCGTCGTCGTACAGCCGAACGGTGGCGGCCGCGGCCTCCTTGTCGTCGGACTGGACGCCCTGTCCGGACGAGGCGTTGAGGATCAGGAGCGGGACCAGCACGGCGACGGCGATGACGATGCCGAGCAGCACGACGCCGAGCACGACCCAGACGATCCAGAGCTTCGACTTGCGGGGTTCGGTCGCCGCCACGAACGCGCCGCCCGGGTACGCCGCCTGCGTGTACGCAGGGTGCTGCTGCGCGTACGGGGCCGCCGCGGGGTCGGCGGCGTACTGCGGCGCCGCATACTGGGGCGCCACGCCGTAGGGGGCGGCGACAGCGGCCTGCGCGACGGGCTGGGCCGGCGCGGCCGCGGCCGGGTTCTGCTGTGCGAGGTACGCCGCGACGCCGGGGTCCATCGACCCGGCGGCCGGGTCGCCGGACTGTGCGGAGGCGGCGGACGGGGCGGGCTCTCCCGCATCCGGCTGATCGCCGAGCTGCGCGGCGACGATGTCGGCCTCGGTCGGGGCGGCGGAGGCCTCGGGATCGGGCTGCGCGACGTGCTCCGTCCACTGGACGCCGTCCCACCAGCGCAGCGCGCCGTGTCCGTCGTCGTACCAGCCGGGAGGAGTCGTCGTCATGCTCACACAATATCCCCGCCGGGGTCGTCTGCACGGGCCGGCGATCACCCTCGTGTGCGGCGATGCGCCGGGCGATCTCGCGCCTGCCAGCATGCTGCCCGGCGACCGGAGGCCTGCGGGGCCGCAGAACCGGAGCGAGTGGATGCCGGCGGCCGCGGCATCCACACGCTCCCCGGTGTCAGCGCTCGAGCACTGCCCGGACGCTCGCTTCGGGCGTGAGGTCGAGGCGGCGCAGCAGCTGCGCGTTCAGGGCCACGACCACGGTCGACAGCGACATCAGGATCGCCCCGACCGACATCGGCAGCACGAACCCGATGGGGGCCAGCACACCGGCTGCGAGGGGCACCGAGATGAGGTTGTATCCGGCCGCCCACCACAGGTTCTGCGTCATCTTGCGGTAGCTCGCACGCGACAGCTCGATGACCGACAGCACCGACCGCGGATCACTGGAGGCGAGGATCACGCCGGCCGAGCCGATCGCGACGTCGGTCCCGGCGCCGATCGCGATGCCGACGTCGGCGCGGGCGAGCGCCGGTGCGTCGTTCACGCCGTCGCCGACCATCGCGACCTTCAGCCCCTCGGCCTGCAGCTCGGCGATCTTGCGCTCCTTGTCTTCGGGACGGACGCCGGCGAACACGCGGTCGATGCCGAGCGCCTGGGCGACCGAGCGCGCGACGGGCTCGGCGTCGCCCGTGATCATGACGACCTCGATGCCGAGCCTGTGCAGCGCCTCGACGGCCTCGCGCGACTCGGGCCGGATCTCGTCGGCGAGCGCGAGCCCGCCCACGACCTCGCCGTCGCGCACGACGTGCAGCACGATCGATCCCTGGTCGCGCCACGCCGCCGACGCCGAGACTGGGCCCACGCGGCCAGAGGCTCCGCTCGACGCGCCAGCGGCGAGTGGAGAGGCCGTGGGGACCGCGCCGCCGACCTCTTCGAGCAGGCGCGGACCGCCCACCCGCACCACGGCTCCCTCGACGGTCGCGGTGACGCCCACCGCCGGCGAGGACTGGAATCCCGACGCGGGGGCGACCGAGAGGGCGCGCTCCTGCGCCGCCCGGACGATGGCGCGGGCCAGCGGGTGCTCGCTGTCGGCCTCAGCGGCGGCGGCGAGCGCCAGCACGGCATCGGCGTCGAGCTCCCCGGCGGCGGCGATGTCGACGACCGTCGGCTCACCCTTGGTGAGGGTGCCGGTCTTGTCGAACAGCACGGCGCCGATGGTGCGCATGCTCTCCAGCGCGAGACGGTCCTTGATCAGCACGCCGCCCCGCGCCGCACGCTCGGTCGCGATCGAGACGACGAGCGGGATCGCCAGCCCCAGCGCGTGGGGGCACGCGATCACGAGCACCGTGATGGTGCGGATGACGGCCTCGTCCGGCATCCCGATCGCGCTCCATACCACCGCGGTGATCGCGGCGGCGCCCAGCGCGAACCAGAACAGCCAGCCCGCGGCGCGGTCCGCCAGGCGCTGCGCGCGCGACGTCGAGTTCTGCGCGTCGGCGACCAGTCGACGGATGCCGGCGAGCGTGGTGTCGTCGCCGGTCGCGGTGACCTCCACCCGCAGTCCGGAGTCGGTCGCGACGGTGCCCCCCGTCACCGGGTCGCCGACGGCACGGGCGACCGGCCGGGACTCGCCGGTGACCATGGACTCGTCCATGTCGGCGGCCCCATCGACGATGCGTCCGTCGGCCGGCACGCTCCCGCCGGGGCGGACCACCACGACGTCACCGACCCGCAGGTCGGACGGGCTCACCGTCTCGATGCCCGACGGCGTCACCCGCTCCGCCTCGTCGGGAAGGAGCGCGGCCAGCGAGTCCAGTGCCGACGTCGTCTGCGCCAGCGAGCGCATCTCGATCCAGTGGCCGAGCAGCATGATCACGATGAGGAGGGCCAGCTCCCACCAGAACTCGAGCTCGTGGTGCAGCAGTCCGAGGCTCGCGCCCCACGACGCGAAGAACGCGACGGTGATCGCGAGCCCGATCAGGAGCATCATCCCGGGCTTGCGTGCGCGAAGCTCCGACACGGCGCCGGTGAGGAACGGCCAGCCGCCCCAGAGGTACATGACCGTGCCGATCACGGGCGAGACCCAGCGGACCCATGCCGCGTCGGGCAGCGTGTACCCCAGCACCATCGCGAACATGCCCGAGAACGCCACGACCGGGACGGCGAGGATCAGGTTGATCCAGAACAGCCGGCGGAACCGGGCGACATGGTCGGCGCCGTGACCGGCGTGGCCGCCATGCCCCATGTGGGCATCGTGCCCCATGTGGGCATCGTGGCCCGCGTGCGCCGCGTGGTCGGCCGCCATGGCGGCGTGGTGGTGACCGGCGTGGCCCTCGTGACCCGCGGCCGGGGTTCCGTGGTCGTGCCCCGCGTCGTCGTGCCCCGCGTGGTCGTGGGCAGCATGGTCGTGGACGGCCTGACCTGCCTGAGCGGGGTCCGCGGGATCGTGACCTGTGCGGTCGTGGGACGCGTGGCCGGAGTCGTGTGCGGCGTGCGCGTCCGCCGCCGGCGCCACGGCGGTAGCGGCATCCGCTCCCCCGGCGTGGGCGTGCGAGGAGTGATCGTGCCCTCCATGATCGTGAGAGGCGTGGGCGCCGTCGCCCTGGTCGTTGTGGTCTCGGTGCGGATCGGTCACGAGGTTCTCCTCATCGAAGGGACGATTCCGTTATACCCCCTAGGGGTATAACGGTCAATGCGTCGACGCGTCGCCCTATTCCCGCACCGGCGGATCTGTTCCGGATGTCGGCGCCCCGCATCACACTGTCGGTGTCCGATTCGACGGAGGAGCCGCACATGGACATCATCCTGGTCGCCGGTCTGTGGATGGGCGGATGGGCCTGGTACGAGGTCGCCCCCGCCCTCGAAGCCGCGGGTCACAGGCCTGTCCCGCTGACGCTTCCCGGCATGGGATCGGTGGATGCCGACCGCTCGACGATCTCGCTGGCCGATCACGTCGCCGCCGTCGTCGAGGCGATCGATGCCGCAGAGGGCGATCAGGTCGTGCTGGTCGGGCACTCCGCGGCGTCCGGCATCGTGTACGCCGCCGCGGACGCGAGGCCGGAACGGGTCGCGCGGCTGATCCTCGTGGGCGGCTTCCCGGCGCCCGACGGCGGTCCGCTGGTCTCCGGGTACGAGCCCGTCGGCGCCGAGCTGCCGCTGCCGGACTGGAGCGAGTTCGACGACGCCGACCTGCGCGACCTCGGCGAAGGCGGCATGGCGGCGTTCCGCGCCTACGCCGTGCCGTCGCCGGCGGGGGTGGTGAACGGTGTCCAGCAGCTGCACGACGAGCGCCGCTTCGACATCCCCGTCACGGCCGTGGCGACGGAGTACTCCGTCGCCGACCTGCGCAGCTGGATCGAGGCCGGTGCGCCTCCCGTGCAGGAGTTCACGCGCCTGCGCGACGTCACCTATGTCGACCTGCCGACCGGGCACTGGCCCATGCTGACGCGTCCGCAGCAGCTCGCGCGGATCATCGTCGCTCAGCCGCCGATCGGCGACGGGACCGTCGAGCCCGAGGTCGAGATCATCAGCGCCAAGGCGTTCCACGACTCCGACGGCGTCGAGGACTGGCGGGTGCTGTACGGCGGCGCGCACGCGTTCTTCCGCGCCCAGTCGCTCGGCCATGGCGCGCAGCTGGTCGCCGAGGTCGTCGCGATCGCGGAGGAACAGGGACACTTCCCCGATCTGGACGTGCGTCCCGAGGGCGTGTTCGTGAAGACCTTCAGCCGACGCGACGGGGCTCTGAGCGCCGCCGACGCCGAGCTCGCAGCCGCGGTCTCGCAGGCGGCCCGACGGCTCGACCTGGAGCCCGACCCGTCGGTGCTCACCGTGCTGGGGATCGCCGTCGTGCAGAGCCCGGACGCCCACGTGCGCCCGTTCTGGACCGCCGCACTGGGGTACGAGCCGCTGGGCGCCGACGACGCCGTCGACCCCCTCCGGCGCAGCCCGCATCTGTGGTTCCAGACGATGGACCCGCCCAAGTCCGGCCGGGGGCGCACGCACATCGACGTCTCGGTCCCCCGGGACCTCGTCGACAGCCGCGTCGCCGCCGCCCTGGCCGCCGGCGGACGCCTCGCGGACGACTCTCACGTCCCCGAGTGGTGGACACTCGCGTCGCCCGACAACCACGGCGTGGACCTCGCCGCGTGGTCCGACGACTCGGACGAGGCGCGGTGACGCCTCAGCCGGATCAGCGCAGCATCCGGGCTTCGACGAGCAGAGGTGTGGCGGGATCCACGTGCTCGACACCATCGAACTCGAAGCCGTTGCGCCGATAGAAGGCGACCGCCCGCGGGTTGTCCTTCGCGACCCACAGCTGCGCGGGCCCGTCGCCGAGCACGCCATCGAGCAGCGATTGGCCCGCCCCACCGCCGTGGCTCGTTGCGGTGAGGTAGATCATGTACAGCTGCCGCTGCCGCGGTGCTTCGTCGGAGAACGGGCCGATGGGGCGCCCCGAGACGGCGAACCCGATGATGCGTCCCTCCTGCTCGGCGACGCGGACGATGAGGTCTTCGCGCGGCTCGGCGGTGATCTGGGCCCACATCCGACGGCGACCCTCGAGGAACGCCTCGTCGAAGAACCCCTCGGGCAGCAGCTCGGTGTACGCCTCCTGCCACGTCGAGACGTGCAGCGCGGCGAGCTCCTCCGCGTCGGCGGGGACGGGCGCGCGCAGGGTGAAGGTCATCCCGACATCCTGCCAGTGCCCGGCCCGCGTCACGGTGCTGGGCTGAAGGCGTCGAGGAACCGGTCGCGGAAGGCATCCATCCGCCACACCGGTGCCGCGTCGGTGGGCCGGAGCCCGGGCGACCACCCCCATTCGGTGATGGCCGCGAATACCGCGGGGTCGCGGGCGATGACCGTGATCGGCACGTCGTGCGACGCCGGGCCGGCGTCGCTCACGACGGATGCGGGCTGGTGGTCGCCGAGCACGACGACGACGAGATCGGGATCGTCGACGTTCTGCAGGAACGACATCAGCGCCCTCAGCGAGTACTGCACCGACAGGCCGTAGTACTGCTGCACGGTGCGCGGGTCGTGCCAGACAGCGCTCGCGGTGCGGCTGTGCGCGGGCTGGGCGTCGTAGACGGAGCCGTCGCCGACGGCGTCCCACGGCACGAGCTGCGGCAGCGGCGCCCATGGCGTGTGCGACGACACGAGGTCGATCTCGGCCATGACCGGGCCGTGGGCTCCGGCGAGTTCGGTGTCGGCGAAGTGCTTGAGCGTGTACTGGTCGGGGATGCGGGCGTAGCCGAACTTCGGGCCCCGGTACCCGACGTCGTTCGCGTCGAGCTGTGCGCCGTAGCCGTAGAACGTGGCGCCCTCGTCCCAGGCGCGCGTGTTCGACGGCACGTCGGCGACCGTGCGCCAGCCCGCATCGGCGAACGCGCGGGCGAGGGTCAGCCGGTCGCTCGCGACCACCTGCTCGTACGCGGTCTGGCTGTCGATCCACACGCCCGATTGCAGGGTCGAATGCGCGAGCCAGCTGCGACCGCCGAACGTGGGCGAGGTGAGCCAGGCGCTCTGCGCCGTGTAGCCGTCGGCCGCGAGCGCCGTGTCGCCGTCGCGCAGCACCCCGCGCACCCCCTCGGCGATGCCGTCGCCCTCCAGGGCGACGCGCCCGTAGCTCTCGACGAAGGCGATCACGACGTCCTTGCCGCGCAGCGCCGTGAGCAGTCGGTCGGCGGGCGCGCCGGCGTACGGGTCGTCGGCGATGTCGCGCGCGACGGCGGCCTGCTCGTGCAGCGCCGACATCGTGCGCGAGACGGCCGTGCCCACCGAACCGACGGATGCCGCCGCCGCGACGGGGTCGGTGGTCCGCAGGGGCGGGGCCACGAGCGCCGCCGCGACCCAGACGGCCGTCGTGGCGGCGAGCACCGCGCGACCGTCGGAGGAGCTCCGCACGACGCCGGCGACCCGGATCGCGGCCCACGCGAGACCGGCGATGCACGCAGCGATGACGAGCGCGATGGCGGCGACGAGCACGTTCGCGAGCGGCTGCCCGATGGCGTCCGCGACGACGCCGTATGCGTCCGCCAGCTGCGGCCAGTCCAGGGGGACGAAGGGGATGCCGAGCGCTGACTCGTAGCCGCGATCGATGCCCGCGAGCACGAGCGCCAGGGTGACGAACAGCCCGAAGGCGGCGGCGAGCGCGATGCGCGGCATCCGCCATGGCAGGATCGCCAGCACCGCCACCGCGACGAGCGACTCCACGGGGATGCGCAGCAGCGGGGCGCCGCCCCCGCCGAGCAGCCCGGGGACGAGCGGCAGGGCGACCAGCACGGTGATCGCGCCCGCCGTGGCGAGGCCTGCGACGATGCGGCGCCGCCGCGCGGACCGGGACGCCGTCGCCGGGGCCGCCCCGAATCGCTCGTCGGGGGCCGGCGTGTTCACGGTCCTGTCTCGCCCTGCGGTGCCCTCGCGGGTGCTCCGCCCTCGTCTTCGTCGATGTCGCAGCGGTCCGAGAGGGCATAGCGCAGCAGCACGACATCGCCGATCTGCCGGGTGTCGGCCAGGTGTGCCCGCCGCGATGCGGTCCACGGGAACCGTCCGGGACCCACCGCGCGGGGGGCTCCTGCCTCACCGACGAAGAACGGGGCGACGACGAGGTGCAGCTCGTCGACGAGGTCGGCCTCGAGGAACTGGGTGAGCACGCGGCCACCGCCCTCGACCATGAGCCGGCGCACGCCCTGTCGTTCGCCGAGGTCGTCGAGCAGGTCCGCCATCGACACGCAGTCGGCCGCGCCGAGTCCGACGACCGTCGCCAGTCCCGCCAGCCGCGCGCGCAGCGCGGGGGCGCGATCGGCCGGGCAGTAGACGAGGCGCGCCGTCTCGCCGGTCGTGAAGAAGGCGGCGTTCGGCGACAGGTCGCCCGAGGCTGTCACCGTCACCTTCACCGGCGATTCGGTGCGTCCGGACGAGACGCGTCGCGCCCGGCGTGCGGTGTCGCGCACCAGCAGGCGAGGGTCGTCACGGCGCACGGTGGATGCGCCGACCATGATCGCGTCGTTGCGGGCGCGCACGTCGTCGACGCGGTCGAGGTCGGCGGCGTTCGACATGGCGAGGCGCTGCGGTGCGGCGCTGTCGAGGTAGCCGTCGATCGACATCGCGCAGCTCAGGGTCACGTAGGGGCGCTCACTCATCGCCGGCTCCCTCGCGGCGGGCGACGTTGCCCGGACCGATGCGTGCCCGCGCCGCGGCCCGCCGCCCTGCGAGCAGCACGAACGCCCCGGGTGCGACCGCCAGCAGGGCGAGGACGCCGAACGCGGTCGACGTCGCCACGCCGGTCGCGCCGCCGAGTCCCGCCAGCGCGAACGCGGCCCCCGCCGCCGCCTCGCGCGGCCCCCAGCCCCCGACGTTGATCGGGAGGGCGGATGCCGCCAGCACGACCAGCGCGGCCGCCACCACGCCACGCGGGTCGGCGGTCACGCCGGTCGCCGCCGCCGCGACGACGAACAGCGCCACGTGCGCGGCCACGACCGCGATCGAGGCCGCCACGATCGCCGCCAGCGCGGCCGGCCGGACGAGCAGGGGTCGCAGCATCCGGAACTCCCGCTGGAGCGCCCGTCGGGAGCGAGGTACGAGCGCCGCGATCCCGACCGTCAGCACGAGGATCGCGGCCAGCGCACCGGCGCCCCACAGGAGCGGAGCCAGCGGCGACGCCCACCGCGGCTGCACCGCCGCGAGCGGCAGCACGACCGCGAGCGTGAGCGTGAGCTGCACGATCTGGCCGAAGACGCGTTCGGCGGCGACGGCGCGCCCGGCGGCCCCGACCTGTTCGTGCGGGCGCCCGTGCGCGTAGGCGCGATGGACGTCGCCGACGACTCCGCCGGGCAGCACGGAGTTGAGGAACTGCGACCGGTAGTAGGCGCCGAACGCGTCGCGCCACCGCAGCGGCAGTCCGAATCCGGCGGCCACGACGCGCCACCGCCAGGCGGCCGCGGCCGTGGCCGCCGCGATGAGCGCGAACCCCGTGACGATCGCGGCGGGCGAGACGGCCGCGATCCCGTGGACGAACGGGCCGACGCCGACCACGAGCGCCGTGGCCACGACGACGGCCACGCCGGCGCCGATGCGAGTCGCCCTGCGCAGCGCCGGTCGCGTCGGCGCCCGTCGGATGCCGGGAACGGCCGCAGCCGTCAGCGCGGCCATGCCAGCACGTCCTCGTGGTGGACGATCACGTGCAGCGCACCGTCCGCCAGCTGTGCGCGACGACGGTCGAGGTAGGCACCCGCGTCGACGCCGAGCTCGGGCCGCTGCTCCACCGCGGCGCCGACCCAGCCGTCGAGCCACTCGCCGAGCATCGCCGCATCAGCCGGGCCGAGACGCCATGGCGTGCACTCCCGCCGCACATGCCAGCCGGCGTCGGCGAAGAGCGCGGCCAGCACGGTGACGGCATCGGGCCCGAGCATCCGGCGTCCGTCGGCATCACGCCGCTGGTGGTCGTTGAACGCCTCGCCCAGAGCGGCGTCGGCGGCGTCGGGCGGGCCGAGGACGACCTCGCCGGTCACCGACAGTGCCAGCAGGGCGGGCACCCGGGCGTCGATGCAGGCGGCGACGAGGCGCTCCGCCTCCCCGCGCGTCAGGACGTCGAGCAGCGCGGATGCCGTCACGCCGGCCGCACCGCGGAACCCCTCGGGGCCGAACTCGCCGAGGTGCCCCACCACGGTGCGCACGGAGACGGGCCGGCCCGCGTCGTCGACGACCGACCGGAGATCGAGGTGCTCCAGGATCCCGACGTCGCCGTCGTGCAGCACCCACCGCTGGGGCCCGCCGAGGCGCGGCGCGAGCCAGCGCGTCATGCCGCCGGTGCCGGCTCCGACATCGTGCAGCTCGACCGGCCCTGACGGGAGGAGGGCCGCGAAGGCCGCCGCCAGCTCCACCGAGCGGGCGGCCGCGTCGGCAGGCGCCCGCAGCGCCAGCCACGGGGCGGTCGCCGTCGAGATCGCGGTGCTCACGAGATCTCCAGGGCCGCCGCCACGGCTGCGGCGGTGCCGTCCCATGTCGGCAGCAGGCTCCGCACGGAGCGCGACTCGCGTCGCAGCCGGCGCCGCAGCGCAGGATCGGACATCCACTCGTGCAGGGCTGCGGCGAGCGCGCCGGGGTCGTCGGGGCGCACGAGGATCGCGCCACCGCCGGCGACGGTGTCGGGGATCCCTCCGACGGCTGCCGCGACGACGGGGATGCCGCGCGCCTGCGCCTCGGCGATGGCCATGCCCGAACTCTCCACCCGCGAGGGTGCGACGAGCAACCCCCCGCGCGCGTACTCGGCCTCCAGCGCCTGGCGTCCGAGCACCCCCGTCAGCCGGACGCGCCCGCCGAGCCGTGCGGCGGCGCGCTCCACCCGGGCCGCGAACTCCGGCGCCGCCTCGAGAGAGCCGGCGATCGTGCAGGCCCAGTCGTCTTCGCTCAGCCGCCCGAGTGCGGCGACCAGCACGTCCTGCCCCTTGTGGGGCGCCACCACGCCCACGCACAGCAGCCGCCGTGCCCGCGCGGTGCGGGTCCGGGGAATGTTCGTGGCGCGCATCGTGCGCCCCGGACGCACGGCATGCGCCCCGAACCGTGCGCGATGATCGGATGCCGCCGCCCCGGGCGGTGCGATGCTCAGGCGGCCGGCATCCACGAGTCCTCGACGCTCGAACTCGCGTGCCGTCCAGGCGCTCGTCGCGATCACACGGTGTGCGGTGGCGAGGACGCGGCGCTCCGCCTCGGTCTCGGCGTCCGTCGCACCGGGGAACGCCGCGACGACCATGTGCGCGAGCAGCACGAGTCGGCCGCGCGCGGCAGCCGCCGCGACCTGCTCCGGGGCCCACGACGCCACGAGCCCGTCGACGAGCACCGTCCCGGCGTCCGGGATCGCCTCGAGCGCCGCCCCCGCGCCTGCGGCGTCGGCGACCGGGACGGTCGACACGTGCCAGCCGTGGGAGTCGAGGAGATCGCGGACGTGCCGGTCGTAGACGTTGCCGCCGCTCACACGGGCGGGGTCGTCGATGCCGTCCGTCACCACGAACGTCACCGTCCGCCTCGCCGCCGTCGCGGCGGACCGCGCGTGGTCGGCGGCGCGAGGCTCGGTCACAGCGCGACCTCGTACGACGCCCACGCGATGTGGGACTCGTGCAGGGTCACGCTGATGCCCGTCAGACGGGCCTCGCCGAACGCCCCCTCGCGCACACGGTCGGCCAGCCGGTCGCCGATGAACTGGCACAGCCGCTCGGTGGTCGTGTTGACGCCCTGCAGGTCGGGCTCGTCGTCGAGGTTGCGGTACGACAGGGCGCCGACGACCGCGCGCACCTCGTCGGACGCGCGACCGATGTCGACGACGACCCCGTGCTCGTCGAGGGCGTCGGCCCGGAAGCCGGCGTCGACGACGAAAGTGGCGCCGTGGAGCCGCTGTGCGGGGCCGAACACCTCGCCGCGCAGGCTGTGGGCGATCATCAGGTGGTCGCGGACCGTGACCGTGACCGTCATCGTGCACTCCAATCGATCGTCTCGCACAGGTCCCAGGCGGTCCCGTCCGCGAGCGCGGCGGTGATCTCGGGCAGTCGCCGCCACGACGAGGTCGCGCCCAGCAGCAGGTCGAACGCCGGATCCTCGAGCAGACCGAGCGCGAGAGCCAGCCGCTCTCGGGTGGTGCGCCGCGACCGCCGGCTCGACGCGACGGCGCCGACCTGGCTGGAGCGGATCGTGAGCCGTCGCGCGTGGAAGTCCCCGCCGAGCTGCAGCTCCACCGCCCGCGCGCCGTACCAGCTTGCGACGACGACCTCGCCGTCGGTGGGAGCTGCCCGGAGGGCGTACTGCAGCCCGGCGCCTGCGCCGCTCGCCTCGATCACGACGTCCGCCGGGGGCAGCTCGTCAGGCGCGCCCGCCGCGTCGGCTGCCGCGGCGAACCGTGCGCCCAGCGCCTCGACCACGGCCCGCTTCGCCGGGTCGACGTCCACCACCGTCACGTCGCACCCCGGGATGCCGGCGGCCAGCCGGGCGACGGCGCAGCCGATCATGCCCGCCCCCACGACCAGGACGCGGTCGCCCACGGCGGGTGCGGCATCCCACAGCACGTTGATCGCGGTCTCGACCGCCCCCGCCAGCACGGCGCGCCGAGCGGGCACTGTCGCCGGAACCGGCACCAGCGCATCGGCCGGGGCGACGAAGCGCGACTGATGGGGGAAGAGCGAGAACACCGTGCGACCTCGAAGCTCCGCCGGGCCGGACTCGACGACGCCGACGTTCAGGTAGCCGTACTTGACCGGGAACGGGAAGTCGCCGTCCTGGAACGGGGCGCGCATGCGCTCGCGCTCCGACGTCGGAACCGCACCGCGGGCGATCAGGGACTCCGTGCCGCGGCTGATGCCGGTCCAGAGCGACCGGACCGTGGCCTCGTCCGCTCCGGGTTCGGGCAGCGGTTCGGACCGGAACTCGCCCCATCCCGGTCCGACGGTCCACCACGCGGTCGCGGCATCCACCCTCCCAGCATGAACCGAAACGGGTGCCTGTGTCGTGTCACTCGAGAGGACCATGATGGGAACACGGAGCCCCCATGCGAAAAGTTCAGTCGACACCGTGGTGGTGGGCGGCGGCCGGAGTCGCCGCCCTGGCCTTCGCCGGAACGATCGTGCCGCTTCCGCCGCTCGCGTGGGCGGCGGGCGTCACGTACCTCGTCGTGTCGTCGCTGCTCGTGTCCCGCGGACTCCGCCGGCGAGTCGCGACGCGCTTCGGCGCCGCCAACGCCGTGACCGCCACGCGCTCGACGCTGGTGGGAGTGGCGACGGCCCTCGTCGTCGCATCGTTCGCCGCCGACGGCTCCACCGCGCTCCTCGTGGGGATCGTGAGCGTCGCTCTCGCGCTCGACGCGGTCGACGGCCCCGTCGCCCGCCGCACCGGGAGCGTCAGCGAGCTCGGTGCCCGCTACGACATGGAGGTCGACGCCTTCCTGCTCCTGGTGCTGAGCGTCTACGACGCCGGGATCGTGGGCTGGTGGGTCCTGGCCATCGGGCTCATGCGGTACGCCTTCGTCGTCGCGGCGTGGCTCGCGCCCTGGTTCGGTCGCACTCTCCCCTACCGGTACTGGCGAAAGGTCGTGACGGCGGCGTGCGGCATCGCCCTCACAGTGGTCGCGGCGCAGGGGCTGCCGGCACTCGCAAACGTGCTGGTCGCCGCGGCCGCGCTCGCGCTGCTGGTCGAGTCGTTCGGCCGCGACGTCGTGTGGCTCATCCGGATGAACCGCGCGGACCCGGATCTCGTGTCACCTCGGAAGGCTTCCGGCCGAGAAGAAAGCAGGTAGGACGATGACCTCGACCACCACGCCCGGGCTCCGGGTCATGCGGATCCTCAGCGCCGTCGCGCTGCTCGCGGCAGGCGGCATCCATCTGTACCTCGTGTTCAACGGGGTCGGCGGCATCCTGGGAGTGATGTTCGTGCTGAACGCCGTCGGCGCGCTCGTCCTCGCGATCGGGATGCTGTTCCTGCGGGGCCGGCTGCTGCAGCTGGCCACCGTGCTGAGCCTGCTGTTCCTCATCGCCACGCTGCTCGCGCTGATCCTCGCGCTGACCGTCGGCCTGTTCGGCATCACCGAGACATGGGACTTCATGCTCGTGCCCGAGACGGTGATCGTGGAGTCGATCGGCATCGTGCTGCTGGCCGTGACCACGGTGATGGTGCTGCGCCCGAAGCCCGTCGCGGCGGGCTAGCACCGGCCGCCCGACACTTCAAGCCCCGCCCCCTGCCCGCGGCGCGCGCCTAGCGTGAGGACAGACGAAGGGGGCGAACGCCATGACCGAACGAGTGGATGCCGACGACACGGGCCGCTACATCCCCACGACCACCCACGCCGAATGGGGCTCGGGCAACCCGAGGCTCATCGTCTCGGGTGCCGACCGCTTCGAGTTCCCGCTCGACGCCGACCTCACGATCGTCGGCTCCGGCGACAGCGCCGATCTGCGCGTCGCCGGCGCGGCGCCGGTGCACGCCGAGATCCGCCACGACGACCGCGACGAGTACCTGCTGCTGCAGTACGCGGAGGCAGAGACGAACACCACACCCGAGCCGCGGAAATCCCTCGACGGCGCGGAGGCGATCGTGCTCCGCTCGGGCGCGCAGTTCCGGATCGGCGAATGGCGCTTCACCTTCGAGCGCGACGAGTACGCCGATCACGGCCGCCCCTACGGTGGCAGGGAGGGCGGCGAACTGGAGGACCAGCCCGTGCAGCCGCCGCGACCCGACTACAGCGGCGACGGGGACGTCGACCGCGCTCACGACGACGACGCGCTGAGCCCGGGCGACACGGGCGACGCCCGCGACATCAAGCCCGACCGCGCCTGAGGCCGCAGCCGGCCGCCTTCAGCCTCCGGCGGCCGGCTCGCTTCCCGTCTCGGGGTCCAGCAGGTCGTCGACCAGCAGGATGCCGCCCGACGTGTTGGCCGAGTGCGCGAGCTTCTCGATCCACTCGCGGTTGAGCCCGGGCGGCTCAGGCTCGTCGAAGACGAACATCAGCGGGATCGAGGGGTGCAGCCAGATCGTCGACCGGCCGCGCGGCTCGTCCTCGGAGTGCCGCCACGACAGCGTGAAGCTCTCGTTGCGGCGGAGCTTGGTGGCGATCACCACTTTGAGGTGCGCGAGTGCGCGGTCCTCGATGTGGATGGGCGTGTCCTGCGCTCCGTAGTAGAGGGTTCCCATGTCTCGGCCGCTACCCTCCTCCGCGCAGGTCGGCCTCCCCCGATTCGCCCTCGGGGTCGTGCGGCTCACCGGTCGACGGCTCGAACGGCGACCGCGGAGTCGACGCGTCCTGTGCCTCCTGCGCGCGAGCGCGCTCTTCGTCTGCTTCGACCTCAAAGGCGTCGGGAGCGGC
This sequence comes from Microbacterium sp., assembly GCF_051953575.1. Taxonomy (GTDB): domain Bacteria; phylum Actinomycetota; class Actinomycetes; order Actinomycetales; family Microbacteriaceae; genus Microbacterium. The sequence goes on along the minus strand of NZ_JBQCIP010000182.1, from coordinate 8,749 downwards.
GTCCGGCGGCAGATCCTCGGCGCGGGCGGATCTGCCGCTCTCGTGCTCCACATACGAGGGCAATGAGCCCTGGTTGTCGACATCGCTCATGAGGCACCTGACCTGCTGCTGTGACGGTCTCGCGGGGTGTCTCCCCGAGAGTCGACGCTAGTTGGGCGGGCCGGGCGCGGGAAGTCCTTGACAGCGCGCGCACGCACCTCTATCGCCGCCGATCGAGTCCGTCGAGCAGCAGACCGACGCCGAACGCGAAGTCGGCAGCAGGGTCTTCATCCGCGGCGTGAGCGCCAGGGGTCACCAGGCCGAAACGGTCATACTGCTGCCGCTGCTGCTCGAACGACACGTGCCCGATCACGAAGCGCAGCAGCGCGATGGCCGCGCGCTCCGACACCTCCGGGTCGTATCCGTCGGCGACGGCCGCGGCTGCCAGCCGCTCCTGCGCCGTGCGCGCGCCCAGTCCGAGCGCGAGCGTGCTCAACACGACCTCGGCGCCGTCGCGGTGGGCAAGGAGTGCGTCGCGCAGAGCGAACGCCTCCGCGCGGAGCGCCGATGCGTCCGGCTGACGCGGTGGCGCGGTCGCCTCTCCGACGATCCGGTCGGCGACGTCGGCCAGCAGGGTCTGCTTGTTGGGGAAGTGCCAGTACAGCGCGCTGGCCTGCACGTCGAGCGCCGCAGCGAGGCGCCGCATCGAGAGCTCCTGCAGTCCCTCCTCGTCGAGAAGCCTCAGCGCGGTGCGTGCGACGTCGTCGCGAGTATGACGTCGCCCGCCTTCTGCCCTGGCCATCCCGCCACTATAGTGAACACCGTTCAGGTGAACAGTGTTCAGGAGGATCCGATGATGTCACCGCTGCACCGCACCCGCTCCCTCGACGGAACGGACTTCGCCCGCGTGGCGATCTTCGCCGCGATCATCGCGGTCCTCGGGCTTCCCGGCAGCTTCACGGTCCTCGGCACCGTCCCCATCACCGCCCAGACGCTCGGGGTGATGCTCGCCGGAGCGATCCTCGGCCCCTCGCTCGGCGCCCTCTCGGTCACGGTCTTCCTCGCCCTCGTGGCCGTCGGTCTGCCGCTGCTCGCCGGCGGCCGCGGCGGCATCGGCGTCTTCTTCGGCCCGTCCGGCGGGTACGCGCTCGGCTGGATCGTCGGCGCCTGCGTGATCGGCCTCATCGTGCACGCCGGCGGCCGCAAGCCGGTGCTGTGGCGCACGTTCGCCGGCATCCTGGTCGGCGGCGTGCTGGTGGTCTACGCGATCGGCATCCCGTGGCAGGCCGTGGTCACCCGGCTCCCGTTGGGCGAGACCGCGCTCACCAGCCTGATCTTCGTGCCGGGCGACCTCGTCAAGGTCGTGATCGCGACCGCCGTCGTGATGACGCTCGTCCGCGCGTACCCGCGCGCGTTCCGCCGGACGTGGGTCACCGCCGAGGCCGCCCCGACGCCCGCCGCGTCGACCCTCGTGCCGTGATCGTCCCCGTCGAGGCTGACGCCCCGGACCTGCTGGATCGCCTGCGGACGCTGCGCTCCGCCGGCGAGACACCGCTCGTCGAGGATGCGCGGTGGTCGGCCTCGATGCGGGACGCACTGCGACAGACCGTCTCAGCGGCACGGCCGCCCGCCGGCACCGCCTGGGCGACACTGACCTCGGGCAGCAGCGGGACCCCGAGGATCGTGCTGCGCACGGCCCACTCGTGGGCGGCGTCGTTCGGGACGGTCGCGCGACTGCTGGATGCCGGAGCCGACGATGCCGTCCTGCTCCCGGCCCCGGCCTCGGCGTCGATGACGCTGTACTCCCTGGCCCACGCGCTCGACGGCGGCCCGCGGCCGCTCCTCGGCGCCGCCGATCGCGAGCAGGCGACGTGCCTGCACGGCACCCCGCAGGCCCTGCGTGCGGTGCTCGACGCCGGGCCGCCGCCGCGCCTGCGCGCGGCGCTCGTCGGCGGTTCGCATCTCGACGAGCGGCTGCGCGCGCGGGCCGAGGCCGCCGGCATCCGGACCATCGCCTACTACGGGGCCGCCGAGCTCTCGTTCGTCGCACTCGACGACGGTCAGGGATTGCGCGCCTTCCCCGGCGTGGAGCTGCGCCTGAACGATGAGGAGCTGTGGGTGCGTTCGCCCCAGGTCGCACTGGGATACGCGGGCGCCCCGGGGCCGCTGCGCGTCAGCGGCGACTGGGCGACGGTAGGTGATCGCGCCGAGTACTCGGACGGACGACTGCGCCTGCTCGGCCGCGTCGATGAGGCGATCCTGAGCGCCTCCGCGACGATCGTGCCCGAAGAGGTCGAGGCGACCCTGCGGTCCATCCCCGGTGTCCGCGACGCCGTCGTCGTCGGCGTGCCGCGCGCGGGAGTGGGCGCGCTCGTCGCCGCGGTCGTCGAGCTCGACGCGGAGCGCCCCGTCGATCTGCGTGCGGCGAGCGCTGAGCTGCTGGCCCCCGCGCACCGGCCGCGTCAGTGGTTCGTCGGCGAGCTGCCGCGCACCGCTTCCGGAAAGCCCGCCCGCGCCGAGACCGTGCGCCGGGTGCTCGCCGGAGAGGTGCCTCGCCTTGCCGTCTGACCGCGCCCCCGTCATCATCGCCGCACGCCGGACGCCGATCGGCACGCGGGGCCGCGCGCTGTCGCGTCTCGACGTCGGTCGGCTCGCCGCCCCGGTCGTCCGTGCGGTCGTCGACGACGGGCAGCAGGCGACGGGCAGCCCGGTGGCCGTCGCCGACGTGGTGCTCGGCAACTGCATGGGTCCCGGTGGCAATCCCGGCCGCATCGCCGCGCTGGCAGCGGGCCTCGGGGTCACGACGCCCGGCGCCACCGTCGACCGCCAGTGCGGCAGCGGTCTCGCCGCGATCCTCGATGCCGCCGCCGCCATCGCCGCGGGCGACGGGCGCGTCCGCGTCGCGGGCGGGGTCGAGAGCGCCTCCACCGCGCCGGTCCGCGCCCTGGCGGGCGTGCCGTACGACCGCGCGCCGTTCGCGCCCGACGGCTTCCCCGACCCCGGCATGACGCAGGCGGCCGAGGACCTCGCGGTGCACGACGGCATCAGCCGTGCCCGGCAGGACGCGCATGCCGCGCGCAGTCACGCCCGCGCGCGGGCCGCCCGAAACGCCGGCCGCTTCGCCGCCGAGCTCGTGCCGCTGGAGGGGCTCGACCACGATGACGCGATCGGGGGCGCGGAGCGGCTGCTCCCCCGGCTCGAGCCGCTGTTCGCGGGCGGCACGCTCACCGCGGGAACGGCGACCCGCATCAGCGACGGGGCTGCGGCCGTGCTGGTGGCGCCGGCAGGGACGGCGCCCGGGCTCGCGATCCGGGCCACCGCCGTCGTCGGCTGCGACCCCGCGCTTCCCGGCATCGGTGCGGCGCCGGCTGCCCGGGCCGTCCTCGCCGACGCCGGCATCGGCACCGCCCAGGTCTCGGCGTGGGAGATCGTCGAGGCCTTCGCCGCCCAGAGCCTCGCCGTCCTCGGCCGCCTCGGGCTCGACGACGACGATCCGCGCGTCTGCGCCGACGGGGGTGCGCTCGCACTGGGCCACCCCTGGGGCGCCAGTGGGGCGGTCGCCGTCGTGCGCCTGTTCAGCAGGCTCGTCCGCCAGGGGGCGCCGCACGGCACGCTGGGCGTCGCCACCGCGTCGGTCGGCGGCGGCATGGGCATCGCCGCGCTCTTCGAGGTCGTCCGGGAGGATGAGCGATGAGCATCCGGCTCGACGCGGTCACGGTGCGGGTGGGCGAGGTCGCCGCCGTTCGCGACGTCTCGCTCGATCTCGACACCCGCACGGTGGCGGTGATCGGCGAGAACGGCTCCGGCAAGTCCACGTTCGCCCGGCTCGTCGGCGGCCTCGTCGCGCCGACCACCGGCACGCTGCGGGTGCTCGGCATCGATCCGGCGAAAGATGCGAAGGAGCTGCGACGGCGGGCGGCGTTCGTGTTCAGCAATCCCGACGCGCAGATCCTGATGCCGACCGTCGCCGAGGACGTGGCCTTCTCGCTGCGACCCGAGCGGCTGCCGGCGGGCGAGCTCCAGCGACGCGTCGCGGAGGCCCTGGAGCGCTTCCGGCTGACGGAGCTCGCCGACCGCTCCTCGCATGAGCTGTCGGGCGGGCAGAAGCAGCTGCTCGCCCTGTGCGGCGCCTTCGTCCGCAGGCCGGAGCTCGTGATCGCCGACGAGCCGACCGCGTACCTCGACGCGCGCAACGCCCGGCAGGTCGCCGATCACCTGTTCGCCGATCCGGAGCACCGCCTGCTCGTCGTGACGCACGACCTCGCGCTCGCGTCGCGCTGCGACACGGTGGTGCTGTTCGCCGACGGCCGCGTCGTCGCGGTCGGCGAACCGGCGCCCGTCGTCGCCGCGTACGAGGCTGCCCTGCGATGCTGACGCTCTATCGCCCCGGAGATGGGCGGCTGCACCGCCTGCCGGCAGGCCCCAAGACGATCCTGATCCTCGCCGTCGTCCTCGGAGTGTCGCTGCTGCCGTCGAGCTGGTGGGCCGCGGCGGTCGCCGTGTCGGTGACGGTGCTGGGCTACGCGCTGGCGGAGCTGAGGGACGGGATGCTGGGGCTCGCCGAACTCGGACGCCAGGCGTTCGCCCTCCGATGGGTCCTCGCGATCACCGTCGCCGGTCAGCTCGTCTTCCTCGGCCCCGAGCCGGCGGTCGCCAACACGGCACGTGTGGGGGCCGCGATGGTGCTGGCCGCCCTGCTGGTGCTCACGACGCGGGTCACCGCGCTGCTGGACGCATTCGAGCGGGGGCTGCATCCCCTCCGGCGGGTCCTCGACCCGCAGCGGGCCGCTCTGATGCTGACGGTCACGCTGACCACCGTCCCGGTGCTCATCCGGCTGGCGAAGGACGTCCGCGATGCCCAGCATGCGCGCGGAGCCCGCGGAAGCCTGCGCACCTTCACCGTGCCCTTCCTCGTCCTCACCCTCAAGCACGCCGATCAGGTCGGCGAGGCCCTCACCGCGCGCGGCCAGCGCTGAACCGGTTGGCGCGAACCTCAGGACGCGGGAGCCTGCTCCGCCCGGACCCGGATCGCGGAGGGCTGGATCGTCACCGTGAACGCGCGGGTCTCGCCGGCCTCCTCACCGTCGATCTCGAACGCGAGCGCCTCGGGAAGGGTCACGTCGACCGTGACGGCACGGCCGTGGCGGGCCGAGTCGGTATCGGTCACCTCGTCGGAGGGCTGGATGACCTCCTTGAGCCCGTTGTCCCACAGCATGGTCTTCAGCGTTCCCAGCCACTGCGCGAAGCCCTCCGCGCTCAGCACGAGATAGTCCAGCTCGCCGTCCGAGGGGTCCGCGCCCGGAAGTAGTCGCATCCCGCCCTGGATCGTCCCGCAGTTGGCGACCAGGAACGTGTGGCCCTCGCGCTCCTGCGGCACCCCGTCGTCCGTGGTGATCGTGAACGAGACGACGTCGCTCGCGGACCACGCCCGGCCCAGTGACTCGACGTACGCGAGCCACCCCGCCTTGTCTTTGAGGTCGTCGTCGGTCTCTGCCAGCATCTGGGCGTCGAGGCCGAACCCCACCATGACGACGAAGCCGTGCCGCTCCGAGCCGCCCTCCCGCTGCAGCTCGACCCAGCCGACATCGATCGGACGCGCTTCGCCGGAGACAGCCAGTTCGAATGCCGCGGGAACGTCGTTGATCGGGATGTCGAGGTTGCGCGCGAAGAGGTTGCCCGTGCCGAGCGGGATGATCGCCAGCTCCACGTCCGCCGACGTGTCGGCGAGGTGCTCGGCCACCGCCCGGACGGTGCCGTCCCCGCCGGCGACGACCAGCAGCTCCGCGCCGGCCGCGATCGCCGCTTCGGCGACGCCCTGGCCGGGATCCTCCTCGGCGGTCTCCCACCACCGCACGTCGTCGACCGAGGCGGTCTCCGCAGCATCCGCGAGTGCGGCCTCGAGGACGTCGCGTTCGATCTTGGACGGATTCCAGATGATGCCGGTGCGCAACTTCAGGCCTTCTTCTTCGAGGTGTCGCCACCGAGCTCGGCGGCGATGTCAGGAACATAGTTGAACTGGTCGGCGGGTGGCCGCTCGTAGTCGCGGGCCTTCGGCCGGTCGGGGATCGAGACCTCGTCCAGCTCGAGCCTGCCATGCGGGATGCGGCTGAGCAGATGGCTGATCACGTTGAGACGGGCACTGCGCTTGTCATCGCTCTCGACGACCCACCACGGCGACTCCTCCGTGTCGGTCGCGGCGAACATGGCGTCCTTCGCCCTCGAGTAGTCCTCCCAGCGGAGGATCGACTCGAGATCCGTCGGCGACAGCTTCCACCGACGCAGCGGATCGTCGACGCGGGACGCGAAGCGCGCCTGCTGCTCGCGGTCCGAGACCGAGAACCAGTACTTGACGAGGATGATCCCGTCCTCGATGAGCAGGTTCTCGACGATCGGCACCTGACGCAGGAACTCCCGATACTCGTCCTCGGTGCAGTAGCCCATGACGTGCTCGACCCCTGCGCGGTTGTACCAGGACCGGTCCATCAGCACGATCTCGCCGGAGGTGGGCAGGTGCTCGATGTAGCGCTGGAAGTACCACTGCCCGCGCTCCTTCTTCGAGGGCTTCTGCAACGCCACCACGCGCGCGTGCCGCGGGTTCAGGTACTCCATCACCCGCTTGATGGCGCCGCCCTTGCCCGCTGCGTCGCGGCCTTCGAACAGCACCAGCACGCGCTCCCCCGACGACGCCACCCACTGCTGCAGCTCGACCAGCTCCGTCTGCAGCCGCTTCAGCTCCGCCTTGTAGAGGCGCTTGTCGAGCCGCACCACCGACGACTTCTTCAGCTTCTTGTTCTTCTTCGACATCACTCTCCCCGCGATCGCGCCGACTCGTCACATCCGCGCGTAGCGGGCGCGAGCGAAACAGAACAGTCCATAGATCACCAGTCCGGCGCCGACGACCCACAAGATCACGACTCCGAAGGGCAGGGCGGCGAGGGAATGCAGTGCCGCGTCCAACCCGCCGGCCTTCGAGGGGTCGTGCGTCAGCGCCGCCACGACGAAGAGGATGCCGGTGACCCCGATGGCGATGCCCTTGGCGATGTATCCCACGACGCCGAAGGTGACGATGCCCTTCGCTGCTGTACCCGCGGGGAGCGCGAGTCGCTTCTCGAACGCGCGCGTGGCTCCGCGCACGATGAACGCGATGCCGATGGCGCCGATGACGACTCCGAGGAGCACGAGCAGCACCACTCCGGCCGGGGTGGCAAGCATCTGGGCGCTGAGGCTCTGCGAGGACTGCGAGGAATCCGACCGCCCGCCGAGGGCGTAGACGAGGGCGGTCCACGCGATCGCGATGTACACCACGGCGGTGCCGACGTACTTGACTCGGTAGCCCCACCGCTTCTTCGTGTCGGGATCGCGCTCGAGGAAGGCGTCGGCGATCTGCCAGATCGCCAGCGCCGTCAGACCTATCGCGATGATCCACAGCAGCACCACGCCCAGAGGCGACTGCCTGATCTGCTCCATCGCGCCGCTCTGATCCGCCTTGCCGGCGCCCCCGCCGGTGACGAACGAGATCGCGATGACCCCGATGACGATGTGGACGATGCCGAGGACGACGTAGCCGATACGGGCGATCGTGCGAAACACGGTCGACTGCTCTGTCGCCCGTGCGGCTGACTGTGGTGCGCTCATGCCGGAAGCGTAGCCAGTCCCCGGTGCCTCAGATTCGGGCTGGATTTTCGTCGAAGAATGTGCCACGCGTCAAGCGAAACGTCCCCGCGATTGCGCCTGCGAAGATGTCGTCGTGCAACCTCCTCACGAGCGCCCCGACATCTCGCGGCTCGTCCCGGTGATCGTCGGCGCAGCCGCCGCCATCGCCGCGATCATCATCCTCTGGATAGTGACCTCGGTCCGCCGCGATCAGCCGTTCCCCGTCGACCTGTGGTGGCACAACCTCATGGTCTCCCATCGCACGGACGTCGGCCTCTTCCTGGCCTGGATCCCGGCCCACATCGGCGGCCCGGTCCTCGCGATCGTGACCGGCTTGGTCGTGGTGGGGACGCTGCTGCTGCTGCGCTGGTGGTGGGCCGCCATCACCGTCACCGCGACGCTCGTGCTGTGCATCGGCATCGCCGCGCCTCTCGCGAGCATCGTGGGGAGGATCCGTCCCGACGACTCTCTGGCGGAGTCCGTGCCCACGTCCTTTCCCTCGGGGCACGTCGCATTCGCCACAGCCTTGGTGACCGTTCTGGCGCTGCTGTTCCGGCACTGGCCCTGGTGGACCCTCGGAGCGATCTGGGTGCTCTGGATGGCCTGGGGCCGCACCTACCTCGCCGCCCACTGGTTGACCGACGTCATCGGCGGGATGTTCCTCGGCGTGGCGGTCGCTCTCCTGGCCTGGGCGACCGTGGAGACCATCCGCCGGCGGCGGTCTCGCGCGGCCGAAGCCGTCAGCGCGAGTGATGAGAGAACGGACTGAGAGCAGCCGGCTCTCCGAAGAATCGGCACACGGACGCATGAAGCAGAAAGCCCCGGAGAATCGGCGAGATTCCGGGGCTGTCCGTAGCAGGAGCGGGGCTTGAACCCGCGACCTCACGATTAGGTCAAAGACGTTCTCGGGGGTTTCCGCGGGGTGGATAGCGATGGCCGACGCCGCGCGGTGATTGGGATGCAGGGGGATGAGAGTGACTCCCGTTGTCTGTGAATGTGAGGGGTTAGTGAGGGGTTAGTCCGCCCGGAGTCGGAGGGGGCTCGGCGGCGCTGTCGAGCCGCGGGGGCCAGACGCGAATGGCCACTGAGACGGATCGCCATCCTTCAACGGGCGCCG
>NZ_JBQCIP010000181.1:0-27828 GCF_051953575.1 Microbacterium sp. | reverse complement strand
ACGGGGATGAGGACGCCGGTACGGTGATGCGATGCGACAGATCCCCGGAGCGTGGCACCGCACGGCGGCCGGTGCCGGACTGGTCGGTGCCGACGGCGCGATCCACCCGACCATCTTCGCCGAGATGTCGGCGCTCGCGGCCCGGACGGGCGCGATCAACCTCGGCCAGGGCTTCCCCGACGAGGACGGGCCCGCCGAGGTGCTCGAGACCGCCCGTGCCGCCATCGCGAACGGTGTGAACCAGTACCCGCCGGGACGCGGCATCCCGGATCTGCTCTCCGCCGTCGCCGAGCACCAGGAGCGCTTCTACGGTCTGCACCTGGATCCCGCCCGCGACGTCGTCGCCACGGCCGGAGCGACCGAGGGGCTCGCCGCCGCGCTGCTGGCGCTCGTCGACGGTCCCGACGACGAGGTCGTCGTGTTCGAGCCGTTCTACGACTCGTATGCGGCCGTCGTCGCCCTCTCCGGGGCGCGCCTGGTGACCGTCCCGCTGCGGTGGCCAGACTTCCAGCCCGATCTCGACGACCTGCGCACGGCCGTGACGGACCGCACCCGCGTGATCCTCGTGAACGACCCCCACAATCCCACCGGCGCGGTGTTCTCGGCCGAGGTGCGTGACGAGGTGGTGCGCCTGGCGGACCGGCACGACGCCGTGATCGTCACCGACGAGGTGTACGAGCACCTCGTCTTCGACGGGGCACACGTGCCGATCGCCACGCTTCCCGGCGCGTGGGAGAGGACGCTCACCATCTCGTCGGGCGGCAAGACTTTCTCGACGACCGGCTGGAAGATCGGCTGGATCAGCGGGCCGGCCGACCTCGTCGACGCCGTGCTCGCCGTCAAGCAGTTCCTCACGTACGTCAACGGCAGCCCGTTCCAGCCCGCGATAGCTACCGGACTGCGACTGCCCGACGCGTTCTTCGGCGGCATCGCCGCGACCCTGCGAGCGAAGCGCGATCTGCTGGGCGAAGGGCTGCGCAACGCAGGATTCGACGTGTCGACTCCTGCGGGCTCGTACTTCACCGTTGCGGACGCGAGCGAGCTCGGAGCGGTGGATGCCGCGGCCTTCTGCCGGGCTCTGCCCGAGCGCGCGGGTGTCGTGGCGATTCCCCTGACGGCTTTCGTGACGCCGGGTCGTCGCGCCGACTACGCGACCCTGGTGCGGTTCGCGGCGTGCAAGCGCGTCGAGGTTCTCGAGGAGGCGGCATCCCGTCTCTCACGCATGCGCTGAACGGGCGTCCTCAACGCGGCTCGACACGGAAGCGGCGCAGGGCCAGCGCGGGATTGACCCGCCGCACTCGCGCGATCGCACCGACGTCCAGGTGCGCGACGGCCACGTCGGTCGCCGTGCCGACGGCGGCCAGCTCGACCCCCTGCGGGTCGACGACGAGCGAGTTGCCGACGCCGAGGGGCGGCGGATGGTCGGCCGCGGCGACGAACACGGTGTTCTCGATGGCCCGCGCATGCAGCAGCGTGCGCCAGTGGTGCTCCTTGAGGGGCCCCCGCACCCATTCGGCGGGGACGAGCAGCACATCGGCGCCGGCATCCACGAGCAGCCGTCCCACTTCGGGGAAGCGCAGGTCGTAGCAGGTCATGAGGCCGAAGCGGAGGCCGCCCGCGTCGAAGGTCAGCGGCTCCCCCGGGTCGCCCGGCTCGATCCAGTCGGATTCGCGCTGACCGAACGCGTCGTACAGGTGGAGCTTGCGGTAGTGCGCACGCAGCCCCTCGGCGTCGACCGCCACGACGGTGTTGCGCACGCGCCGGCCGTCGCCCGCCCGCTCCAGCAGCCCTGCGACGACGACGACGCCATGCTCCCCGGCGATCTCGGTGAGCCGCCGCACGAACGGCCCGTCGAGCTCCTGCGCGTTCTCGGCGAGGCTCTCGTCGAACGGGTCGACGAAGTAGCTCGAGTACTCCGGCAGCACCACCAGTCCCGCTCCCCGGGCGGATGCCGTCGCCACGAGCTGCGCGACGGCGTCGAGGTTGGCGGCGGCATCGGCCGTGGGCGCGAACTGCGCCACCGCGATCGCGAACGTGTCGCTCATCGCTGCTCCCCGATCTCCCGCGCTCTGACCCGGATGATCCCGGGGATCACCACCCACAGCGTGACGATGATCACCGCGAGGAGCAGGATCGCCCACCAGAACGCGGACCCGCCCACGACGACGTCGAAGACGAATGCGACGACCCCCACGATGAGCAGGGCGACCGTGATCAGTGCGGTCACGAGGGCGACGTGGCCGTAACGCACGACGGCGGGCTTCACGCCGTGCTGGAAGACGGCGCGGTGCAGCGCCACCGGTGCGAGCGCCACGATGGAGGAGAGCGCGGCGAGCACCACGAGTGAGAGGTACGCCGTCCGCTGCCCATCGCTCAGCTCCGCGAAGGCGGGCTGGAAGGCGAGGGCGAGCAGGAAGCCGGTGAGGATCTGGGTGCCCGTCTGCAGCACGCGGAGCTCCTGCAGCACTTCGCTCCAGTTGCGGTCGGCACGCTCCGCCGGGCTCTCGTCGCGACCGTCGACGCGGTCGTCATCGGGATTGTGGCGGGGGTCCTCCGGCATGTGTTCATCCTGACGCGGACCGCGCGGACGGGGCAACCCATCCCGCCCCGTGGTTCGGGGCACTCGAAACCCGTGCTAGGCTATTCCTTGTGCCGCGGGGTGGAGCAGCTCGGTAGCTCGCTGGGCTCATAACCCAGAGGTCGCAGGTTCAAATCCTGTCCCCGCAACAAAGAAGGCCCCCTGATCAGGGAAATCTGACCAGGGGGCCTTTCACATGCGCCGCGCTCTGCGTCCGCGAGGAGTGGGACGTTCTGCGTCCGCCTCTCCCCGGAAGGGGCGGTCAGACCACGGGATCCATCGTCCCGGTGAGATCGTCGAGGAAGCGGGTTACGACGGCGAGCTCGTCCTCGTCGTAGCCCATCGCCATCTCGCGCATCGCGCGCAGCCGCTCGCCGAAGATGCGGAAGAACGCCCGCCGCGCCTCGTCGGTGAGCACCACGACCCGCCCGCGCCGATCGGTGGGATGCGCACGCCGTTCGAGGTGGCCGGACGCCTCGAGCCGATCGAGCAGCTTCGTGGTGGACGCGGTCGAGATGCGCAGGTGCTGGGCGATGTCGCGTGGGCTGACCAGCGCTCCCCTCTGCTCGCGGATGATCAGCAGACGCAGGGCGGCGACATCCGTCGCATTCATGTCCATGTCGCCCTTCATGCCGCTGTGCATGCGGTCCATGGCGTCGCCCATGGCGCGGATCGACATGAGCACGCGCATCACAGCGTGCTCATGATCGGTCTGCGGCAGCCAGCGTTCGGACATCGTGGACGTTCCCTCCCAACCGTTGTAGCATCGCACAAAACAGATTGCTAGCTAAGCTAGCGATTGGGAGGAGATGCGCAGATGACCGAGACCGATCTTGTGGTGCTGCTGGACGACGCCGGGCAGGCCATCGGGACCGCGCCGAAGTCGACCGTCCACGGTGCCGACACCGCGCTGCACCTCGCCTTCTCCTGCCACGTCCTCAACCGCGACGGCCAGGTGCTCGTCACCCGGCGCGCTCTGGGCAAGCGCACGTGGCCGGGAGTGTGGACCAACTCGTTCTGCGGGCACCCGCGCCCGGCCGAGCCGGTGGCGTCGGCCGTCCGCCGGCACGCCGACAGCGAGCTGGGCATCGTCCTGACCGAGCTGGAGCTGGCGCTTCCGCTGTTCCGCTACCGCGCCACCGACAGCGCGGGGATCGTGGAGCATGAGGTGTGCCCGGTCTACACCGCGTACACCGACGACGAACCGCGGCTCAACCCCCTCGAAGTGATGGATGCCCGGTGGGTCGACCCCGACGAGCTTGCGGCGTCCCTCGCGGCGACGCCCTGGGCCTTCTCGCCGTGGCTCGTGCTGCAGGCAAAGCACCTGCACCTGTTCGACGGCGCCGTCCCCCGCAGGTGGGCGTCGTGATCGCGGCGGATCCCGCCGTCGCCACGGCGATCGACGGGGCGCTCGAGCGCATCCGGGAGCGGGCGGACGGCCTCGGCGACGGCTTCGACGCCCTCGCCGGAGCGATCGGCCGCGCAGCCCACGGCGGCAAGCGACTGCGGCCCGCGCTCGTCACGACCGCGTTCGCCGCGTTCGGCGGTGCGCCGTCCGCGCGTCCGGCCGTGCTGTCGGTCGCCGCGGCCTTCGAGCTGCTCCACACGGCCTTCGTGGTGCACGACGACGTCATCGACCACGACACCGAGCGCCGCGGTGTGCCCAACGTCGGCGGGGAGTTCCGCGCTCGCGGTCGTGAGGCCGGGGCGGATGCGGCCGGCCAGGCGACGCTCGGCGACGCTGCGGCGATCCTCGCGGGCGATCTGCTGCTGCACGAGGCCTTCCGTCTCATCGCGATGGCCCCGACGGACGCGCCGACGAAGGAGCGCCTGTTCGCCCTCCTGGATGACGCGATCGTCGTGTCGGCGGCGGGCGAGCTCGCCGACGTCGAGAACGCGGTCGCCGCATCCTTCCCCTCTCGCGACACCACGCTCGGCACGGCCTTCAACAAGACCGCGGTCTACTCGTTCCGGGCACCGCTCCAGGCGGGCGCGCTGCTGGCCCAGGCCGACGGCGCGGCACTTCGGGTGCTCGGCGACCTGGGCGGGCGTCTGGGACTGGCCTTCCAGCTCGTGGACGACCTGATCGGAACCTTCGGCAGCGCCGATCAGACCGGTCGAGACAGCGGCCCCGACCTGCGCGAAGCCAAGCGCACGCCGGTGATGGCCCTCGCCCGCGAGTCGGGCGCGACTCCCGATGTCGACGCCGCACTGGCGCGGGCGACGACCGGTCCGGTGGCCGTCCGCGATGCGCAGCTGGTCCTTGCCGGCAGCGGCGCCCGCGAGCGGCTGACGCGACTTATCGCCGAGACGCTCGACGGCGTCCGCTCCGGATCGCACGACCCGGCTCTCCCGTCCGCCGCCGGCCGCCTGCTGCGCGGCCTGTCCGCCGAGATCGACCGAAGGATCCCGTGAACACCTCCACGTCGCAGGTCGCCACCGGCCTCGCCCTCTACGACAGGACGGCGGGGGATGCGGCGGCCGCCGTCATCGCGCGCTACTCGACCTCGTTCGCGCTGGCCTGCCGCCTGCTCGGCCCGCGCCCGCGCCCGCACGTGCGCAACGTCTACGCGCTGGCACGCGTCGCGGACGAGATCGTCGACGGCCCTGCGCGCGAGGCGGGACTGTCGACGGAAGAGGCCGGCGCCGTCCTCGACCGGCTCGAAGAGGACTGCCTCGCGGCCATCACCCACGGGTTCAGCAGCAATCTGGTGCTGCACGCGTTCGCACGCACCGCCCGCGAGTGCGGGATCGGAGCGTTCCTGGTGGAGCCGTTCTTCGCGTCGATGCGGGTGGACCTGGAGGTGAGCCGGCACGACACCGCATCGCACGACGCGTATGTCTACGGCTCGGCGGAGGTCATCGGGCTGATGTGCCTGCAGGTCTTCGTCAACGCCGGGTCCGGGCATCCCGTCGTCCCCTCGCCGGAGCTCGTCGACGGCGCGCGGCGGCTCGGCGCGGCCTTCCAGGAGGTGAACTTCCTGCGCGACCTCGCCGACGATCGCACCCGCCTCGGACGCGACTACCTCGACCTCGTCTCGGCCGAGGATCGCACGGCGGTGCTCGACCGCATCGACCGCGACCTCGCCGCCGCCGCGCGGGTGATCCCCGATCTGCCCGCCGACTGCCGCAAGGCCGTCACCGCCGCCCACGACCTGTTCGCCGAGCTGGCCGCACGTCTGCGGTCATCGACGGGCGACGACGTGCGTGTGCGCGTTCCCGACGCCGTGAAGGCGCGCCTGGCGATGCGGGCGATGCTGGGCTTCGCGCCCCGCGGGGCGCACGCGTGAGCGCGGGTGCCGGGAAGCGCCGGGCGGTCGTCATCGGGGGCGGGATCGCCGGACTCGCCACCGCCGCGCTCCTCGCACGCGAGGACTGGGACGTCACGGTGCTGGAGGCCCGCGACGAGCTCGGCGGTCGGGCGGGGATGTGGGAGCGCGACGGCTTCCGCTTCGACACCGGCCCGAGCTGGTATCTCATGCCCGAGGTGTTCGACCACTTCTTCGGTCTGCTCGGCACGTCCGCCGAGCGCGAGTTGGACCTCGTGCCGCTCGATCCCGCGTACCGCGTGTACTCCGACCCGGCCACCCGCCTGTCGCCGCTGGACGTGCGATCGGGGCGGCAGAACGCGACCGCGCTGTTCGAGGGCGTCGAGCCGGGCGCCGGCGCGCGCCTGGACGCCTATCTCGACTCCGCGGCCGACGCGTACGACCTGGCCGTCACACGCTTCCTCTACGACACCTACGAGTCGACGGCCGGTCTGAGGGATCCCGCGCTCCTGCGGCGGGCACCTCGCCTGGCCCCGCTGCTCACGCGGAGCCTCGCGCGTCACGTCGAGGCCAGGTTCACGGATCCGCGCCTGCGGCAGATCCTCGAATACCCCGCCGTGTTCCTCGGCGGCTCGCCCTACGGCGTCCCCAGCCTGTACCACCTCATGAGCCACCTCGATCTGGACGAGCACGTGCTGTACCCGCGCGGCGGCTTCACCGAGATCATCCGCGCGGTGACCCGCCTGGCCGAGGCATCCGGCGTCCGCATCGAGACCGGCGCACGCGTGACCGCGATCCTCACCGAGGCGGGACGGGCACATGGCGTCGAGCTGGCCGGCGGCGAGCGCCTGACCGCCGAGCTCGTGGTGTCGGGCGCCGACCTGCACGCCACCGAGACGACCCTGCTGCCGCGCGAGCTGCAGACCTATCCCGAGGAGTGGTGGCGCGCGCGGACGCCGAGTCCTGGAGCACTCCTGCTGATGCTCGGCGTCGAGGGCGCCCTCCCCCAGCTCGCCCACCACACGCTGCTGTTCGCCAAGGAGTGGCGCGCGAACTTCGGCGACATCTTCGGGTCGCATCCACGCATCCCCGATCCGGCGTCCCTGTACGTCTGCCGCCCCAGCGCCACCGACCCCGGCGTCGCTCCGCCCGGCCACGAGAACCTCTTCGTCCTGGTGCCGGTGCCCGCAGATCCGGACCTCGGCCGCGGCGGCGTGGACGGGACCGGCGACGCCGCAGTCGAGGCCGCGGCCGATCGCGTGATCGTGCAGCTGTCGGAGTGGTGCGGCATCCCGGACCTCGCCGAGCGGATCGTCGTGCGACGCACCGTCGCACCGGGCGACTTCGCGGCCGACCTGGGGGCGTGGCGCGGCAATGCCCTCGGCCTTGCGCACACCCTGCGACAGAGTGCGATGTTCCGCCCGCGCAACGTGTCGCGCCGGGTCGAAGGCCTCGCGTACGTCGGCGCGTCCACGCTGCCCGGCATCGGACTGCCCATGTGCCTCATCTCGGCCGAGCTCGTGGTCAAGCGGCTGCGCGGCGACCGATCGCCCGGCCCGCTCGCCGAGACGGCGAGGGTGTGACGTGCCCGGCGTGTACCTGCTCGCGATCCTCGTGAGCGCTGCCGGAGTGGCGCTGCTCGACCGCCGCTGGCGGCTCGCGGCCTGGGCGGCACCAGGGCGTACAGCAGCTGCCGTGGGGATCGGCACCGCCTTCTTCGTGCTGTGGGACCTCGTCGGCATCGTCGCCGGGGTGTTCGTGAAGGGCGGGAGCCCGCTGCTGCTGGGCGTCGACCTCGCACCGCATCTCCCCGTCGAGGAGCCCGTGTTCCTCGCCTTCCTCTGCTACCTCGCCGTGGTGGCGTGGGCGGGTGCGCTGCGCGCGATCTCACGGCGGAAGGATGCCGTCACGCCCCGCGAGGAGGCACGCCGATGACGTACGGCCTCATCCTCCTGCCCTTCCTCGCGGCCACCGCGGTCGCCGTGTCGCTCACGGCGCGGCGCCCGCGATTCGGAGCGCGGATGGCGGCGTCGGCCGCGGCCGCCGGCATCCTGATCCTGCTCACGGTGGTCTTCGACAACGTCATGATCGCCGCCGGGCTGTTCACCTACCCCGATGAGCTCATCTCGGGGATCCGCATCGGGCTCGCGCCTGTCGAGGACTTCGCGTACCCGCTGTGCGCGGCCTTCCTCGTGCCGGCGGTGTTCACGCTCCTCTCGCCCGCGCGGGGCGAGGGCGTGGAGGCGGGCCGATGACCGTCGCCGACCCGCTGCGCGCCGGCGCCGTCGCACGCCGGCTGCTCGTCTCGTCGCGACCGGTCAGCTGGATCAACACCGCCTACCCGTTCGCCGCGGCATACCTGATGACCACCCGGCAGATCGACATCGTGCTGGTGCTGGGC
The DNA here is from genome assembly GCF_051953575.1 of Microbacterium sp. Taxonomy (GTDB): domain Bacteria; phylum Actinomycetota; class Actinomycetes; order Actinomycetales; family Microbacteriaceae; genus Microbacterium. The sequence continues at coordinate 19,580 of NZ_JBQCIP010000181.1, read as the reverse complement.
ACCCTCTTCTTCCTCATCCCGTACAACCTCGCGATGTACGGGATCAACGACGTCTTCGACTACGAGTCCGACCTGCGCAACCCGCGCAAGGGCGGGGCTCACGGGGCCGTGCTCGACCGGCGTCTGCACCGGGTGACGCTCGTCGCCGCGGCCCTCGCGTGCCTGCCCTTCGTCGTCTTCCTGGTCGTCGTCGGTTCCCCGGCGTCCTGGCTGGTGCTGGCGGGGAGCCTCTTCTTCGTCGTCTTCTACAGCGCGCCGCCGCTGCGGCTGAAGGAACGCCCGTTCCTGGACTCGCTGACCAGCAGCATCCACTTCTTCTCACCGGCGGTCTACGGCCTCGTCCTCGCGGATGCGACGTGGACCTGGCAGCTGGCTGCGCTCATCGCCGCGTTCGCCCTGTGGGGTGTCGCGTCGCACGCGTTCGGGGCCGTGCAGGACGTCGTCGCGGATCGAGAGGCGGGCATCGCCTCGATCGCCACCGTCCGCGGAGCTCGATGGACCGTCCGCTTCGCGCTGTGGTGCTACGCCGCGGCAGGCGTGGCGATGCTCGCGACGGCGTGGCCGGGACCACTCGCCGCCCTGCTCGCCGTGCCGTACCTCATCACCGTCTGGCCCTACCGCGCGATCTCGGATGCCGACGCGTCGGCCGCGACCACCGGGTGGGACCGGTTCCTGTGGCTCAACCAGTTCACCGGCTTCGCCGTCACCCTGCTGCTCATCTGGTACGCCGTGCGCACGGCCTGATCCGCTCCACCTGGGCACGCGGAAGGGCCGCCCGTCCGAAGACGAGCGACCCTTCCCGGTGTCGCGGAGGTGCTGCCTACTGCTCGCCGAGCTGGATGAGCTTCTCGACGGCCGCCGTGAGGCGGGCGTCGGCCTCGCCGTACGCGGTCCAGTCGCCCTTCTCCAGCGCGGCCTGACGATCGAGCATCGCCTGCTGCGCGTCCTGCAGAGCCTGCTGATACGCATCGGTCGGCTGGTCAGGAGTCGGCGAGGGCGTCGGCTCGGGTGTCGGCTCAGGCGTCGCGTTCGGATCGACGGGCACGTCGGTGTCGCCGGCATCCGCGCCCGAATCACCGCCGAACAGCACGTCCAGCGCTTCGTTCAGCGTGTCTTCGAAGGCGACCTCGTTGCCGAACGAGACCAGCACCTTCTGCAGCGACGGGAAGCTCGTCGCACCGGACGACTGCACGAACACCGGCTGCACGTAGAGCAGACCGCCGCCCACGGGCAGTGTCAGCAGGTTGCCCTTCAGCACGTCCGAGTCTCCCTGTTTGAGCAGGTTGACGAAGGACGATACCTCGGGTTGCGCGTCGAAGTTGTTCTGCACCTGGCCGGGGCCGGGGACCGTCGTATCGGCGCTGATCTCCAGCATCCTGAGCTTGCCGTAGTCGGAGCTCTGCTTGCCGGCCTCGCTTCCGGCGTTCGAGTCGACGGCGAGATAGCCCATCAGCACGTTGCGGCCCTCGCCCGAGGGGATGAACGACGTGAACATCGAGTACGTGGGTGCGTCCTGGCCGGGCATCTGCATCGTCAGGTAGTACGGCGGCTGCAGCTGCGTATCGGCCTGCGGGTCGTTGGGCGTCTTCCACCGGTTGTCGCTCTGGTAGAACGACCGGGCGTCGTCGACGTGGTAGACGCCGAGGATCGTCCGCTGCACCTTGAACAGGTCGGTCGGGTAGCGGACGTGGCTCATGAGCTGGGCCGACATGTCGCTGATCGGCTTGACGGTCGACGGGTACACCTTCTGCCACGACTTCAGCACCGGGTCCTTCTCGTCCCACGCGTACAGCGTCACCTTGCCGTCGTATGCGTCGACCGTGGCCTTGACCGAGTTGCGGATGTAGTTGATGTCGTCGAGCGCGAACCGCGGTGCGGGGTTGCTCGAGTCCGAGATCGCCGAGGTGAGGCTCACCGTCGACGAGTACGGGTAGTTCGCGCTGAGCGTGTAGCCGTCGACGATCCACACGATGCGTCCGTCGACGACCGACGGATACGGGTCGTTGTCGAGCGTCAGGTACGGCGCCACCTTCTGGACGCGGTCGAGCGGGCTGCGGTCGTAGAGGATCTGCGAGTCCTCGTTGACGTAGTCCGAGAAGAGGATCTGCTCGGCCTGGAACTTCAGCGCGTAGATCAGGCGGTTGAACACATTGCCCAGGCTCGGGCCACCGTTGCCCTCGAAGGTGGTCTTGGTCTCGTTGGACGAGTCGTCCTGACCCGACGGGTAGTCGAGCTCGATCGGCTCGGAGCCCTTCGGCCCGCCGACGATCGAATACGTCGGCGAGTACTCGCCGAAGTAGACGCGCGGCTGGAAGTCCTCCTCGTCCGACAGGAAGCCCGTCGCCGGGATGCCGCGCTCGAGGAACACCGGGTTGCCGTCGACCGTGCGGTCGTTGCCCTTGGCCGCCACGATGCCGTAGCCGTGGGTGTAGACCACGGCGCTGTTCTGCCAGTCGTTCGCGACCCCGAGCTGCTCGAGGTTGAGCTCGCGGACCGAGACGACCGTGTCCTGCGACGTGCCGTCGATGTCGTAGCGGTCGACGTCCAGCGGATCGGCGAACTGGTAATACGAGCGGTACTGCTCGAGCTGGCGCACCGTGGGCGACACGATCGCGGGGTCCATGACGCGGATCTGCGCGGTCGTGCCGGCATCCTCGCGCAGCTGGCCCGCCTCGACATCGGTGACCGCGGTGAAGTCCTGCTTGTCGAGGCCGTCGATGCCGTACGCCGTCTTCGTCATGTCGACGTTGCGCTGGTAGTACTGCTCCTCCAGCGTCAGCCGGTTCGGCTGCACCTGGAAGGTGGTCACCACCCACGGGTAGCCGACGCCGAGGACGATCGCCGAGACGACGAGCAGCGCGGTGGCCACGAGCGGGTAGCGCCAGCGGCCGATGATCGCGGTGACGAAGAAGAGGATCGCCACGATGACGGCGGCGAAGGCGAGGATCGTCTGGCCGGGGATGATCGCGTTCACGCCCGTGTAGCCGGGACCGGTGATGCGGTCGCCCGGCTCGCTCAGCGTCTTGTAGCGGTCGAGCCAGAGGCTCGCGCCCTGGACGAGCAGGTAGAGGCCGGCGATGACGGCCAGCTGGATGCGGGCGGACTTCGAGATGCGCAGTTCGCGCTGGCCGACCCGCACCGAGCCGTAGAGGTACGAGACGAGCGCGGTCACCAGCAGGCACACCAGCAGCACGGCCGACAGGAACCCGACGAGCGAGCTCCAGAACGGCAGCGCGAACATGTAGAAGCCGGTGTCGAGGTGGAACTGCGGGTCGGTCGTGTCGGTCTTGACACCGTTGAACCACAGCCACGTGGTCTCCCACTGGGCCGACGCCGCGAATCCGGCGAAGAAGCCGAAGAAGACGGGGATGCCCCACATGGCGAGGCGGCGCAGCGGCTCGACGACCTCCTGGTAGCGGTCCAGCTGCGAACTCAGCCGCGCGTACACCGGGCGCAGACGGTAGGCCAGCTGGATGGAGAGCCACACGGGCACCGCCATGCCGAGGAACCCGACGACGAACATCACGACCCGCGCGATCCACTGGGTCGTCAGCACGGACTGGAAGCCGAGCTGATCGAACCAGAGCCAGTCGGCGTACAGGCTCGCGAACACGAAGAAGGCCACCACGAGCGCGGCGATGACCACGAGGGTGATGGCGATGACGCGTCGGGTGCGGGACGGTGTGGCCGGGGTCGGCGCTGAGGTCGTGGTCACCGTCCCATCCTAGGCGGGCCACTCAGGGCGGATGCTTTGTCCGCGCTGGGCGAACCCCCAGAATTCCGGGCCGCGCGAGCGGTTCAGCCGGCCTTGCAGGTGGGCAGCGCGTCGAGGTCTCCGCCGTCGCTGATCGCCTCGAGCACGTTCAGCGAATCGTCGAGCGTCTTCACCGAGAAGACCCGCAGGTCGCCCGGGATGTGGCCCACCACCTCGTCGCAGTTCGAGTCCGGGGCCAGGAACCACTCGGCTCCGGCATCCACCGCTCCCCACATCTTCTGACGGATGCCGCCGATCGGGCCCACCGTGCCGTCGGCGGTGATGGTGCCGGTGCCGGCGACCTGCTCGCCGCCGTTGAGCTCGCCGGGCGTCAGCGTGTCGATGATGCCGAGCGCGAACATCATGCCCGCGCTCGGGCCGCCCACGTTGTTCAGCTGGATCGTCACATCGATCGGGAAGTCGTAGTCCGTGATGAGCGTGACCCCGATGAGCCAGACCGTCTTGCCGTCGGAGGTCGCCTCCTTCGGCGTCACCGAGACGGTCTGCTGCGCCCCGTCGCGCTCGATCACGATCTCGACCGGTGCGCCGCCGCCGTCGTTGATGACCTTGCGCAGCGCATCGGCGTCGGTGACGGCCTGGCCGTCCGCCGAGACGATGATGTCCCCCTCTTCGAGGACGCCCTCGGCGGCCGCGCCCTCGATGACGGAGTGCACCGAGAGCTTCGCCCCCACGTCGTACCCGAGCTCGGTGAGAGCCGCGGCGGTCGCCTCGTGCTGCGAGTCGACCATCATCGCTGCGCTCTCTTTGTTGCGCTGCTCGGTGGTCTGGCCCGCCGGGAACACGGCGTCGATCGGCAGCACCGCCTTGCTCGGATCGAACCACGCCATCGCGAGCTCGAACCACGAAGGCGTGTGCTCGCGGTTGCCCTGCACCTGGACGGTCAGAAGATCCAGCGACCCGTCGGTCGGATACGTCTGCGCGCCCTCCACCGCGATGAGCGGCACCTCCTCGCCGTCGGCGTTCACCGCCGAGCCGAGCGTGTTGTAGACGGGCCCGGGCTGCTGGATCACGTACGACGTCGGCAGGAACGTGATGACGAGGAGCATGACCATCGCCACCGCGAGCGCCCACACTCCCGCCACAGCACGTCGCGACATGCGCTGCCGCGGCGCGGGCTCGATGGTGGTGTTCTCGTCGAACAGGGCCACGCGGGACCTCTCTTCCGTGCCGGGTGTGGGAGTGCCTGGTCGTTCGCGACCGGCGTAAGGGTTCGAGGTCCCGGCCGGGGAGTGCGACGGATGCTGCGACTAGCGTAGAGCGCAACGTCATCGACCGGCTGAAAGGCGGCTGAAGTGGCAGACGACGATCGCAGTCCAGAGGACGACTTCCAGGAGCTCATCCGGCAGCTCTTCGGCGGCGGCGCGGGCGGCATCGATCCCGAACAGCTCTCGCGGCTGTCGGGCATGGAGATCGACCCGGCGATGATGCAGCAGATCATGCGGCAGCTCCAGGGCGTGTTCGCGAACGCCGGCGAGAGCGGCGTGTCGTGGGACATGGCCAAGCGCCAGGCACTGCACATCGCCAACCAGGAGGGGCTGGGCATCACGGCGGGCCAGCGCACCGACCTCGACCAGGCGTTTGCGCTCGCGACGCTGTGGCTGAGCGAGGCGACCGGCATCTCCGAGCTCGCCGCTCCCCCGACCACCATCACCCGCGGCGCGTGGGTCGAGGCGACCCTGCCGGTGTGGCAGGATCTCGCGGAGCCCGTCGCCACGAGCATCGCCGACGCCCTCACGACCGCGCTCAGCGAGCAGTCCCCCGAAGACATGCAGGAGCTCGTGCAGGGCGCCGGCCGTCTCATGCGCACGATCGGCGGATCGCTGTTCGCGACCCAGCTCGGCCAGGTGATCGGCAACCTGTCCAAAGAGGTCGTGAGCGGCGGCGACGTCGGCATCCCGCTGATGCCCGACGGACAGGCCGTCATCCTGCCGCAGAACTTCGCCGACTTCGGCCGCGACCTCGAGGTGCCCGAGGACCAGCTGGCGCTGTACATCGCGACGCGCGAACTGGCGCACGCGCGCCTGTTCCGTCACGCCCGCTGGCTGCGGCTGCACGTGATCTCGCAGGTCACCGACTTCGCCCGCGGCGTGCACGTCGACACCGGGATGCTCGAAGACATGGCGTCGCGCTTCGACCCCTCGCAGCCGGAGGAGCTGCGCGAGGCGCTGGAGAGCGGCGCGCTGCTGCCGCCGCGCTCCGAGGCCCAGAACGCCGCGCTCGCCCGCCTCGAGAACCTGCTCGCGACGATCGAGGGCTGGGTCGAGGTCGTCACCGAGGACGCCACGTCGCGCCTCCCCTCCGCGCCCCGCATCGCCGAGGCCGTGCGGCGGAGGCGTGCGGTCGGCGGACCGGCCGAGCGCGCGCTCGCGTCGCTCGTGGGCCTGGAGATCCGGCCGCGCCGCATGCGCGAGGCCGCCGCGATGTGGCGCGCCGTGACGGATGCCGTCGGGCCGGCCGCGCGCGACGCCCTGTGGGACTACCCCGACCTCATGCCGGCGGCGTCCGACATCGACGATCCGGCCGCATTGGTCGCACGCCTGGAGGCGCGCGCCCGCGGGGAGGAGCCCGCACCGGACGAGATGGACGACGCCCTCGCTCGCCTGCTCGCCGGGGAGCTGCCCGACGCGGAGGCCGAGGGCGGCTCGCCCTCCGAGGCGCCCGGCGAGGGCGGGGACGACGACGGCGCGCCGGAGGACCACCGCCCGGTCTGATCACGCGCTTCCTCCCCAATGCGGAGGCAGGTTCCCCCGGGTGAGCGGACTGTGGATAACCGCTCACGCCGATCGGCGCTCGGGCAGGATCGGGGCATGCTGAGCCTGGATCCCTCGTACCCGCCGGTGTGGCGCACCGCGTCGGCGCTGCAGTTCGGCGCCGAGCCCGTGGCGTTGATCGACGACCCGGCGTCCTGGCAGCTGCGCATGGTGCGCGAGCTCGAGCGCGGCATCCCCGACGCGTCGTTCGTCCCGTTGGCACGCGCCCATGGCGCACCCACCGACGATGACGCGACGCAGCTGCTTGTGCGTCTTCGCCGCGCCCTCACGACCGGCCGGGCCGCCCGACGGATCGTGTCGCTGCATCGTGACGACGCCGTCACCGACGAGCAGATCCGGCTCGTCGCCCGCGGCCTGGCCGCCGCGGGGTTCGACGCCGAGGTGCGGCATCGCTTCGATCCGATCGACGAGCCGGTTCCGGATGCCGCCGCCGTCGTGTTCGCGGTGGCCCGCGTCGCGCCGCCCAGCGTCGCCGCGTCGCTCATGGCGTCCGACGTGCCGCACCTGCCGGTGGTGCTCACCGGCTCGGGCGCCGACATCGGTCCGTACGTCCAGCCCGGCGACACCGCCTGCCTGGCCTGCGTGGCGGCGCACCGCCGCGACGCGGATCCGTCCTGGCCCGCGGTCGCCGCTCAGCTCATCGGGCGCCCGGTGGAGGTCGAGGCGGGCGTGCTGTGGGAGGCGGGGATGGTGGCGGGCCGGCTCATCGACGAGCGCGCCCGGCGCCGTCTCGCTCGGACGCGGTCGGTCTCGCTGCGCTCCGGGTCGCTGCACCGGGACGTCCGGACGCACCGACCGCACGAAGAGTGCCGTTGCCGATCTCTTTCAGGAAGCGCGACGGCTGCCGCTCCCGTACCCCTCGTGCCCATGTCACGGACAGCGTTCGCCCGGCCCGCGTGATGCCGACGTACGCCAGCCTGCGCTCTTCGTCGGCCTGCTCGAACGTCGTGGCGTACGAGATGGGCAGCAGGCCCTCCGCCATCCCGACGAGATGGACGTGCTCCCACTCCAGTCCCTTCGCCGCGTGCAGCGTCGCAAGGGTCACGGTGCGCAGCGCCGGCTCGTCGTGCACCTTGGCGCGCGCCGTCAGCTCGTCCGTGAACGAACGCAGCGTCGTGCCGGCAGGCGCCTCCTCGGCCAGGCGCAGCAGTGCCGCGCGGGCCTCCCACGCATCGCGCAGCGCGCCGCCCGCCTGCGGCGGCTCGTCGGTCAGCCCGCGGGAGCGGAGGATGTCGCGCACGGTGTCGACGAGACCGCTCTCCAGGGGCGCGACGGCGGCCGCGCGCAGCTCCATGACCGCCTGCCGCACCTCGGGCATGTCGAAGAACCGGCGCCCGCCGAGGACCGTGGTCGCGATCCCGGCGTCCGAGAGCGCGGCGACGAGCTCCGCGGACTGGGCATGGGCGCGGTACAGCACGGCGATGTGGCGCGGATCGATCCCGTCGGCGATCTGCGCCGCGATGCGCTTGGCGACGGCGCGGGCCTCGTCACGGTCGTCCTCGAACGCCGTGACGGTCGGCAGCGTGTCGGCGGCGTCGGGGGCGCCGGCCGCACGGGACGGGGCGGGCGACAGGTGCAGGGCGCCCGGGCGCCCGCGCATGAGCTCGTTCGCGACGCCCAGGATGCCGGCATCCGATCGGTAGTTCGTCTCGAGGCGAACGATGCGTGCACCCTCGAACCGCTTGTCGAAGTCGAGGAGGAACCGCGCGTCGGCCCCGGCGAACGAGTAGATCGTCTGGCTCGCGTCGCCGACCACGCAGAGGTCGCGGCGATCGCCGAGCCACAGCTCGAGCAGGCGGTTCTGCAACGGCGAGACGTCCTGGAACTCGTCGACCGTGAAGTGCCGGTACTGCTCGCGCACGGCCTTCGCGACCTGCGGCTCGGCCTCGAGCATCCCCGCGCACGCGAGGAGCACGTCTTCGAAGTCCAGCTGCCTGCGCTCGTCCTTGAGCTTCTCGTACGCCTGCTGCAGCGCCACGACGCGATCGGTGCCGAGCCGCCCGACCCCGTTCGGCCGCACCGCGGCGTACTCGTCGATGCTCAGCATCGACACCTTGCGCCACTCGATCTCGGACGCGACGTCTCGCAGCGTGGCGACATCCGGCGACAGACCCACGCCGTCGGCGGCATGGGCGAGCAGCTTCACCTTGTGGTCGACGATGCCTGGAGCCGTATCGCCCGCGAGCGTCGGCCAGAAGAAGTTCAGCTGCGCCAGCGCCGCGGCGTGGAACGTCCGCGCCGACACACCTCCGACACCCAGCGCGCGGAGGCGTCCCCGCATCTCGCCCGCGGCCTTGGCGGTGAAGGTCACGGCCATGACCCGCCCCGGCGAGTACGCGCCGGTGTCGACGCCGTGCGCGATGCGGTGCGTGATGACGCGCGTCTTTCCGGTGCCCGCACCGGCGAGCACGACGACGGGGCCGCGCAGCGCGCGCACCGCTTCGAGCTGATACTCGTCGAGCCCGGCGAGGGCGCCACCGCTCACGCGCGTCCCCCGTACCAGTCGGCGATCAGGCGGTGCGCGATCGACGCGGGTCCGGGAAGGACGACCTCGGTCTCGCCGGCGAGGGCGCGGCCGATCTCATCACGCGTGAACCAGCGCACTGCCGCGATCTCCTCGCCGTCCGCGCGGGCAGCGGCATCGTCGCGGGCCTCGGCGAAGAAGCCCAGCATGAGCGAACGCGGATACGGCCACGCCTGCGAGCCGCGGTAGGTGACGGTGCCGACCTCGATGCCGGATTCCTCGGCGACCTCGCGTCGGACGGCGGCTTCGAGAGACTCCCCCGCCTCGACGAACCCCGCGAAGCACGAGAAGCGGTCCGCTCCCCAGAGGGCGTTCGAGCCGAGGAGCAGCGCGTCGGGATCCGTCGCACTGGTGATGGCGACGATGACGGCCGGATCGGTGCGCGGGAAGTGCTGGCGACCGCACGAGGGGCAGCGTCGCGACCACCCGGCGTCGACGAGGTCGGTGAGCGTTCCGCACGCCGGGCAGTAGCGCGAGTCGATCAGCCACCGCCCGAGGCTCAGCGCCTCGACGAAGGCCGCCGCGTCGGTGGCGTCCAGTGAGCCGCCGACGGTGCGCAGCCCCGCCCAGCCCGCCGGTGACGGGAGCGGCGCGTCGTCGCCGGAAGGGAAGACCGCCGTCAGCAGCAGGGCGTCCTTGTCGTCGCGCCCGAGCAGCGCCCACTCGGCACCGTCGGGCACGTCGGCGGCGGGGAACCAGGCCAGCCGGCCGGTGCCGGCGAGGGGTGCGGCATCCCCGTGGATCACCAGGACGCGGGTCGCGGCATCCTTCCGCGCCGTCTGCAGCAGATCCGGGGTCGCCCGTTCCTCGGCCGCGCGGTCGAAGCCGGCCCGGGCCAGCGGCGGTTCTCCGGTGCTGCCTGTGGCCGTCATCGAGGATGCTCCGCTTCGTCGATAGGGCCGGGCGTGGCGCGGGTACTGTCGCGCGTGCCCGACCTACCCTGGGCACATGGCACGCTCACCCCTCACTCTAGCCGCGTCCGTCACCTCGGCTCTCCCGAGGGCAGGGGTCGTCGGGGTCGGCGTGCTCACCGAAGGCGCGAGCGGGCGCTACGACTCCGCAGTGGCGGACCTGGACGACGGCCGCCGAGTCGTGATCCGGGTGCCCGCTGACGAGGATGCCGCGGCCGATCTCGCCGCCGAGGTGCGGGCGCTGCGCGCCCTGACGCCCGGCGTGCGCAGCCTGCTCCCCTTCCGCGCGCCCGAGCTCCTCGGCGAGACGGGCCTCGGCGGCGACCGAGCGGTCGTCGTGGACTTCCTGCCCGGCTATCGCGTGGATGCCGCGCACCTGCCCGCCGGTCGCGGTGCTGCCACCTCGCTCGGCGCTGCCCTGGCCGCGGTGCACTCGCTGCCGCATTCGGTGGTGAAGACCGACGGCCTTCCCGCCCGGACCCCGCAGCAGGTGCGCACCGACGTCTCGCGCGTCATCGACCGGGCGGCGGCCACGCGACGGCTGCCACGGACGCTGCAGGACCGGTGGAGTCAGGCCGTCGCCACCGAGGAGCTGTGGCGCTTCGAATCGGCCGTCGTGCTCGACGGGATCGGCACAGGAGCATTCGTCTTCGAAGACCTCGACGACGTGCCGACGGTCACGGGGCTGCTCGACTGGCATGGGCTCTCGATCGGCGACCCCGCCACCGACCTGCAATGGCTGGCGTCCGCACCCGACGCCGCGAACGACGTCTACGCCGCATACCTCGCCGAGAGCGGACGCGCGCCCGACGCGCGCGTGCGCGAACGCGCCCGGCTGTACGCCGAGCTCGAGTTCGCCAAGTGGCTGATCCACGGGCACGACGAGGCCCGCGACGACATCGTCGCGGACGCCGTCGAGCTGCTGGAGTCGCTCGCCGCCGGGGTCACCGGCGATGCGCTCGTCACCGACGACCCGCTCGATGTCGACGATGCCATCGCGCTGCTCGCCCGGATGCCCGGGCCGGCAGCCGAGTCCGCCACCCCCGTCGACACGTCGATGCAGACCGACGCGTACGATGCCGACGAACTCGCCCGCTGGGTGGCCGAAGAGGACGCCCGCGGTGACACCGGCGGCGCGCCGCGCGCCTACGCCGACAGCGCCGACCCGTCGGACACGCAGGAGCTCTCGGCGGACGACCTCGCCGAGATCACGGCGCTGCGCTCGGATGACAGGCGTGCCGGGGACGGCGCGCGGCGCGACGGCGCGAGCGGATCTGCGTCCGTGCACCCGGCCGACGATCTCTCCACGGCCCCGATCCCGCTTCCGGGGGCCGCCGGTGAGCGGGCTGAGGACGCCGGGGATGCCGCCGCAGACGCCGAACGTGCGTCCGAGGCCGCGCTGCGACGGTGGATGGCCGACTGATCGCTCCGACGCCCGGTCGGGTCAGTTGCGCAGGATGATGTCCTCCGCCACGTAGTACAGCGCGACATCGATCTCGTCCAACGGGATGCCGTGCTTGGCGTGGTAGGCCTGCCGGTAGAGCTCGAGCTGCAGCATCCGCTCGTCCTTCTCGGCGGGCGTACGCGGCGCGGCGCCCGTCTTCCAGTCGACGATCTCGATGCGACCGCCGCGGTCCTCGCGTCGGTACACGGCGTCGAGCTTGCAGATGACGATGTGCGGCAGCCCGTCGGGGCCGGTCGTGGTGAAGTCGATCTCGGTCTCGACCTCGATCGGCTGGAGGTGCGCCCACTCCGAGGCCAGGAACCTCTCGCGCAGCGCAGCCAGGGCCGCGGCATCCTCCGCCGAGGCATCGGTGCCCGCAGTCTCGTCGTCGAGCTCCCACAGCGAGTCGTCGAGCGACCCGCCCAGCCCGGACTGACCGGAGCGCTGCTCGACCCACGCGTGGAACAGGGTGCCCAGCCGGGTCTGCCGGAACGGCTTCTCGGGCAGCGGCCGCGCGATGCGCGCGAGAGTGCCCTCGAGGTCAGCGGCATACTCCTTGTACCGCGACGCGGGGATGCGCGTGGGTGCGGTGTGCGCGGGCTTCGCCCGGCGGGCGTCTCGCTCGGCGAGGAGCAGCGCCGCCTGCGGATCGAGCTCGGCACGGGGCTCGGCGGATACCGCCGCAACGGTGCCTGCGGCATGGAGGACGGCGGCGCGGCGCGACCCGAGCGGATCGATCGGCCACTGCAGGACGCGCCGCTCGCCCTGGTACGGGTCTTCACCAGGCTCGTCGTCAGGCAGCGGCACGCCGAGCGCCTCGGCGATCTCGGTGTAGAACACGGAGCGGCTGCGCGGGCGCTTGGTCCCCGACCAGGTCGCGCCGGTCAGGAGCAGGTGATCGCGAGCGCGCGTGACCGCGACGTAGGCGAGCCGACGGTCCTCTTCGAGCTGGCGGGCCCGGTTGGCCTCGACGAAGGCGTCGAGCGCCTCTTTGAGCTCCTGCTGCGTCTGCGCGGACTGCCACGCGAGCATCGGCAGCCACGCCGAGTCGCCGCGGAACGCATAGGGCAGCACGCCGAAGCCGAGCCAGGCCTTCGTGTCGCGCGGGGCGCTGGGGAGCTCGTCCTTCACGAGACGTACCACCGCGACCGCGTCCCACTCCAGCCCCTTGGAGCCGTGGATCGTCAGCAGCTGCACCACGTCGTCCTCGGGAGGCTCGGTGCGTGGGGCGAACTCGTCCAGCTGCTCGGCGTGATCGAGCCACGCCAGCAGGCTCGACAGCGAGCCCGTCTCGTCGGCGGCGAGGAACGCGTGCACCTCGTCCACGAAGGCGCGCAGCTGGGCCGAGGCGACGCGGGCCGGCCCGCGAGACTCGTTCGCCGCCAGCTCGACGTCGAGCCGCAGCTCGAGTTCGATCAGCCGGACGAGTTCGGGGATCGGCATCCCGCTCGCCTGACGCAGGCCGGCGAACACCGAAGCGGCCTCACGGAGGCGTTCGCGCGCTGCCGGAGTGAACCCCTCCAGCCAGCCGTGGTCGGGCTTCTGCCGCAGCACGAAGTCGAGGGCGTCGACGAGAGACCCGTCGTCGTCACCGGCGCTGCCGCGGATGCGCTCGACCACCTCGGGCGCGAGCGGCTGGAGTGCGGCATCGTGTCGCGCGAGGCGGCGCGACAGGGCGGCGAGCTCCCTGAGGTCGGGCAGCCCGATCCCCCACCGCGGCCCCGCGAGCAGACGGATGAGGGCGGACCCGGCGGACGGGTCGCTGATCACCCGCAGCGCGCACACCACGTCGACCACCTCGGGAGTCGACAGCAGCCCGCCGAGCCCGAGGATGCGGTGCGGGATGCCGCGGCGTCCGAGCGCGTCGCCGAACCTCACCATGTGCTTCTTGCTGCGGAACAGGATCGCGCCGGTCGTGCTGCGACCGGCGGCGCGACGGTCGGCGCGCACCCGGGCGAACCATTCCGCCACTCGATCCGCCTCGGTATCGAGGTCGGCGTCGAAGCCCAGCTCGACGAGGCCCTCGGGTGCTCCCGGACGCGCCCGCAGCTCCTGTACGGCGACGGCCGCCGACTCCGCCAGCGGGGCCAGGACGGCGTTGGCCGCCGTCAGGACGCTGGCGCTGTTGCGCCAGCTCGTGAGCAGGGCGAATCGCGCACAGTCGCCGTGGGGAGCGAAGGCCTCGGCGAACCCGCCGAGGTTGCCCGCGCTCGCGCCTCGCCAGCCGTAGATCGCCTGGTGCGGATCGCCGACGGCCATCACGCCGGTGCCAGCGAACAGCGTCGCCAGCAGGTCGGTCTGCACGACCGAGGTGTCCTGGTACTCGTCCAGCAGCACGACCCGGTAGCGGTCGCGCAGCTCATCGGCGACGGCCCGGTGCCCGGTGACGACCTCGAACGCCCCCGCCACCTGGTCGGAGAAGTCGATGACGCCCAGTCGTCGCTTCTCGGCGTCGTACTCCCGGGCGAGGTCGGCGAGCATCGCGAGCGCGTCGACCTTGTCGGCGGCGTCCGCGACGTCCGCGTAGACGGTGGTGCGCCGGTTGGTCGACGGAAGATCCCGGACCGTGCCGAACCGCTCGGGGAACGCGGCGAGCGCGTCGAAGTCGACCAGGTTGTCGACGCCGTCGCGTGCGATCCGCAGCGCGGCGTCCACGATGCTGCGCACCGCCTCGCCGCGCGTCTCCAGCCGCGGATCGTCGGAGGCGAAGACGACGCGGCGCATGAGCAGCCATGCCGCGGACTCCGAGAGCACGGCGGCCTCGGCATCCCGCCCGATCCGCAGGGCGTGCTCGCGCACGATCTGGTCGGCGAAGCTGTTGTACGTCGACACCGTGGGCCGATGCAGCAGCGCATCGTCGGAGGAGTCCTGCGCGACCGCGCCGACCTCGGCCGCGAGCGCGTCGAGCAGCCGGTGGCGCTCGGCGGTCGCGCGGGCGCCGTCGGCGCCGGAGCGCTCCAGTTCGCCGAAGACCTCGAGCCGCCCGGTCTCCGCGAGGGCCGGCAGGGCCGGGAGCAGCCCGCGGCGTTCGAACTCGGCGAGTCGTGAGAGCCGCTTCTGGATGCGTTCCGCCAGCTCGCCCGCCGCCTTGCGGGTGAACGTGAGCCCGAGCACCTCGTCCCGGCGCACGATGCCGTTGGCGACCAGCCACACGACCCGGGCCGACATCGTCTCGGTCTTGCCACTGCCGGCTCCGGCGACGACGAGGGCGGGCGACAGGGGCGCCTCGATGACCTCCGTCTGCTCGGCCGTCGGGGGGAACTGGCCCAGGGCGGCAGCGATGACCCGCGCCGGAAGGATCGCGGATGCCGGGAGTCCTTCGGCCTCGACAGGGCTCTGCAGCATCGTCACGAGGCGCTCACCGCGCCGATCGTGTGGATGCGGCACAGGCCGTAGGAATGCTCGTCACGGCAGTGCTCCTCATACGGTGCGGTGAAGGATGCGCCGCGCATCACGGCGACGGCGGTGCGGATGCGGCCGACGAAGGCATCGCGTCGTTCGTCGTCGAACGGCGGCTGCCACGGCGTGGCGTACTCCGCACGCGCCGCGGTCGGACGCAGCACGAGGAGCTTCGCACCGCCGGGCGCGTGACCTGCCGCCTCGGGGATCGCGCCCGACTCGAACGCGAGCTGGTAGGCGGCGAGCTGCGGATTGTCGAGCACCTTCGCGTCGGTCTGCGGCTCGCGCTTGCCGGTCTTGAGGTCCATGATCACGACGGTGCCGTCGGGCGCCAGCTCGACGCGGTCGATATAGCCCGAGAGGATCACACGGTGCTCGCGGTCGGCGTCGTCCGCCGGATCCGCCGGCGCCGGGTCGGCGGGCGCGGCATCCGGTCCGCCGAGCGGTCCTTCGAGCGGGATCACCACCTCGAAGTGCGGCTCGGCACCGATCAGGGTGCCGCCCGCGTCGTCGAAACGGCGCAGGTAGAGGTGGAGCCGTCGCACGAGGTCCCGCGCCCGCGTCTGCTCGGCGCGGTCGCGCCACTCGGCCTCGAACGTGAGCTCGCCCCAGCGCGACTCCACCTCGGCCCACAGCGCCGCCTCGTCATGGCCGGCGGCGTGCTCGAGTGCGGCATGGATGATGGTTCCGAGCCCGGCGGTCGTGCCACCCGGGTCGCCGCCCAGATCGCCGATCACCCAGTTGAGCTCGCACTCCTCCAGCGCGTGCAGTCGGGACGGGGACACGCGCACATCCTCACGGGACAGATCGCGCAGCGGCCCCGTCGATGTCGGCTCGGCGACGCCGAACCATTCATCGGGCGCGGCTCCGGGGACGCCGGCCTCTGCGAGCAGCACGAGCTGCTGGGCGGCGGCGCGCGCGGCCGTCGGCAGGACGCGTTCCGGCGCAGCCGCCCGCGGGGCGGTCGTCGTCAGCGTCCGCCGGTGCCGGGCCACGAGTCCGCGCAGCGAGACCGGATGATCGAGTTCGAACGGCTCGGGGTCGGGCAGCATCTCGAAGAACACACTCGGACCGGTGTCGTCGTCGTCCACGGCGGTCACGACGACCCGCGACGTCGCCCGCGACAGGGCCCGCGCGAGCAGTCTCAGTTCATCGTGCATCGCCGCGCGACGGCGGTCGAAGGCGCCCGTGCTCTCGCCGTCCGCGCGGGTCGCGGCATCCGCGAGTCGCCACGTCTCGAGCAGGCTGCCGCGCAGCCGCGTGTTCGGCCAGACGGCGTCCTGCATGCCCGCGACCACGACCGTGTCGAACTCGAGCCCGAGCGCGCCGGCGGGCGTCAGGATCCGCACGCTGTCGTCGCGCGCGGGGGCATCGAGGCGGTCCTCGGCGACGCCGCTGTCGAGGATGGACCGCACGAACAGGCGCGGGTCGGCGTCGAGGGAGCGCTCGACGAACCTCTTCGCCGCCTGGAACAGCGCGACGAGGGCATCCAGGTCGCGGTTCGCCTGTTCGGCGAGGGGTCCGTTGCCGCGCGCGAGCTCCGCCCACGCACGTTCGAGTCCGCTGCGTTCCCATGCCGTCCACAGCAGTTCGTGCGCCGTCGCGCCGCGTCCCAGGGCGTCGCGCAGCACCGCGAGGGTGCGCGCGAGGGCCGCGGCCCGACGCGCCTCACGCGTGTCGATGAGGTCGAACTCCAGCGGCTGCGCCATGGCCGACAGCACGAGGTCACGACCGGATCGCTCGACCCCGGGTGCCGACCGTTCCGTGCTCTCGGGATCCGCCTCGTCGCCGAGCACCTGCCGCAGCTCGGCGTGACGCAGCGCCGACCGCAGGCGGCGCAGCTCGATGACGTCGAGCCTCCCGTACGTGCCGACGAGGGCCGCCTGCACGTCATCGAACGTCCAGTCATCTCGCGACGCCAGTTCGACGAGCCGCAGCAGGTCGGCGACCGGCCGGAGCGCGCCGAGGGCGCGGCCGGGGCCGCTGGATCGCGCCGGCACCTCGCGGGCCGAAAGTTCCGCCTCGAGGGCCGCGACCTGCCGCGTGTCGTGGGCGATCACGGCGCACGCATGCCACGGCACCCCGTCGTGCACGTGGCGCTCGCGCAGGACGCGCGCGACGGCGTCGTACTCCTCGGCCGGCGAGCGCAGCGTGAGCACGCGCACCGAGTCGTCCGGCTCGGCGCCCGTCGCAGCGGCGCGGTGCGCCACCACTCCGACGGCGCCGATCCGCTGGGTGACGCGCCCGATGAGCTCCCGCTGCCACGCGCTGCCGCGATGCCCGTCGGCGAGCACGTGCACGGCTCCGAGCGATCCGGCCAGGCGGGCGAAGTTCTCGGGCGTCGCCCCGCGGAAGGAACCCGACCCGACATCGGGGTCGCCGAAGGCGAGCACCGCCGCCCCGCGATCGCGCACCGCCTCGATCAGCTCCACTCCCCCGAGCGTCAGCTCCTGTGCGTCGTCGACGAGCACGAACCGCACGCGGTCGATCGCGGGGATGCCGGCCGCGGGGCCGGCGCGCAGCAGTCCGACGGCCTCGCGCACGAGCCCCGCGGCGTCGCGGTGCGCACCGCGCATGGCCGCCCGCACCTGCAGGTATTCGTCGGCGAACGAGGCCAGCGACGTCCACGCCGGCAGGCCGTGGCGCTCGCCGAGCTCACGGAGTCGCTGCGGCTCGATCCCGAGCGTCGTGCACTCCGCGAGGAACGTGCGCACCTCGGTGCGGAAGCCCGCGGTCGATCGGATGGCGGGCCCGAGCCATTCCGGCCAGCGGGAGGGGCCGTCCGCCTCGTCCTCGGCGTCGCCGTCGAGCAGGTCCCGGATGATCTGGTCCTCGTCGCCGCCCGTGAGCAGCTGCGGCGGGTCGGCGTCCACGGCGACCGCGTGAGCCCGGACGAGCTGGAACGCGTACGAGGCCACCGACCGCGCGAGAGGGCCGGCGGTCGCGACCCCCACCGCGAGCCCCAGCCGGTCGCGCAGCACCGTCGCGGTCTGTCGCGAGGGGGTGAGCACGAGCACGGAATCAGGATCGGCGCCCGCCTCCACGAGCGCGGCCACGCGGGCGACGAGGGTCGCCGTCTTGCCCGTCCCCGGCGCCCCGACGACGACAGCGGAGGCCTCGGCGGGCAACCCGATCACCGCGCGCTGTTGCGGGTCGGGCGCGAACGGCGCACTGGTCTGGCTCCCCGGGGTCACCCTTCGACGCTAGCGCGGGCGGACGACATCGGCCGTTCGCCCAGAGCGTTCCGGCGACGGGCGGACGCCCCGTCGGGGTGTCGTAGAGTTGCCATGCGTCCGGGGAGCCTCAGCCTCGCACCGAGCAACCATCGCCCCGCGCAGGAGGTCAGTCACGTGGAGATCCGCATCGGCATCGCGAACACCGGCCGCGAGCTCAACTTCGAGACGAACGAGCCCGCCGCCGACGTCAAGAAGTCCATCGCCGCCGCCCTCGACGCCGGCGCCACTCACGTGACGTTCGCCGACGCCAAGGGCAACTCGTACATCGTCCCCACCGCGGGCCTGGCGTACGTCGAGCTCGGCTCGGAAGAGTCGCGCCGCGTCGGCTTCGTCGCCTGATCTCTCGCCCGCAGACATGCAGATCCTCATCGCGTTCATCGTCGGCGCGGTCGTCGGCATCGGCATCCACTTCCAGCTGCACCAGCGGCTGACGCGCGGTGTCGCCCTCGCCCCCATGATCGGCGCCGTCTCGGCGGGCGCCGCGTGGACGCTGCTCACGTGGCTGGGCGTCGGCATCGACACGCCGTGGCCCTGGCTCGCGGCGCTCATCGTCCCGGTCGTCGTCACCTACCCGGCGATCCTCCTCACGTCCCGCGTGCGCGTCGCCCACGACGCCCGCGAGAAGGCGCGCCTCGGCATCGGCTGACGCGTCCTCGCACGACAGAGATCCGGGATGCCTCGACACGAGGCATCCCGGATCTTCTCGTCTCAGGCTGCCAGGCCCATCGCGTCCATGCGGCGGGAGTGGGCGGCCATCAGCTCGGTGAACACCGGCTCGACCTTCTCCTCGTCGGCCGAGCCACGGCTCATCGGACGCAGCGCGGCGCGGGCGATCAGGAGCGTGTCGCCCACGAGGCGACGGCCCCACATCGCCAGCAGCGACTTCCACTCGGGGTCGCTGGCGATGGTGTCGGCGAGGATCTCGACGATCGCCTGGCGGTCGGAGTCCGCCTGGAGGATGCGTGCCACGCGGCCGCCCGTCTCGCCGTAGCTGGCGGACAGCGCGAGGTAGAAGTCGTCGAGCATGCCGGCGGTGATGTGGACGGAGAGCATCGTCTCCTGGGAGCGCACGCCGTGGGTCGCCACCCGGAACGCGTCGAGCGGCTCCCGGAACGGACGCATGATCTCCGTCGGGTCGTCCCCCCGCTCGCGGATGAGCGCGACGAGCGCCTCGTGCTTGGTGAGCGCGGCCCCGGCGGCGCGGGCCACCGCCTCCTTCTCGGAGAGCTCGGGGAGCGACTGGATGAGTTCGGTGAGGGTCTCGAAGTAGCCCAGCTGCAGATACGCCGCCTGCCCGAGGAACGTGTCGATGTCCGGGGCGAGCTCTTCGAAATCGACGCGATTCGCGCCGCTCAGCTCGTCCCGCGAGCGGAGCTGGAGCTTGCGCCCCGTCTGCGGGCGCTGCCAGAACCACTTCACCATGCACGAAAGCCTACGAGGCGGCGGCGCTGAGCGTGGGCGCGGACGTCCTCCGGTATCGTGGGTCGCAGCCCCGGCGTCGGATCGGGGCGCCCGCGCCT
>NZ_JBQCIP010000180.1:0-5898 GCF_051953575.1 Microbacterium sp. | reverse complement strand
CGACGTCGTCCGGGTTCATGCCCGCCGCCCTTTCGTGCTCCGGCGCGCGGACGCCGGACGGATGCCGTCACGCCGGGGTGCGGCATCCGTCGCCAGCTGCTGGGTGCCGGCGCGCACCGCGCGACGGTAGGCGTCCTTGTTGACGTAGTACGACATCCGCTCCAGGCCGAGGTAGTTGTACCCGCCGGTGAGGTCGGGCCACGGTTCGCCGGCGACGCGGGCGCGGAACGCGGCGGCGCGTTCGGGGTGGCGCTCGCCGGCGGCGAGGTAGGCGGCGATGAGCTCGGCCTGCTCGTATCGCCCCTGCCAGCCGATGCCGGACGCCTCGATCATGCCCATGACGTACAGCCCGTTGAACGAGGGCGGGAAGACGTTGAGGAAGAGCTTCGGCGAGAAGCCGTGCCACCCGAGGGCCGCCCGGTCGACGAACGGGTAGTCGAGCCTGTAGCCGGTCGCGAGCAGCACCGTGTCGTACTCGGCCGCCGACCCGTCGCGGAAGTGCACGGTGCGTCCGTCGAAGCGGTCGATGTCGGGCATGATCCGCAGGTCGCCCTGGCCGAGGTGGTTCAGGATCAGCGTGTTGACGATCGGATGCGACTCGTAGATCTTGTAGTCCGGCTTCGGAAAGCCGAAGCGCACGGGGTCGCCGGTGAACGCCTTCAGCACGCGGCTGTCCACCGCCTGCTTGAGGCGGGCGGGCAGCGGCCGCCCCTGGTTGAGGGTGTCCGACGGCTTGCCGAACAGGTAGCGCGGGACGAAGTAGTAGCCGCGGCGCACGCTCATGTCGACCGACTCCGCGTGGTGCACCGCGTCGACGGCGATGTCGCAGCCCGAGTTCCCGGCGCCGATGATCAGCACCCGCTTCCCGGCCAGCTGCGACGCCGACTTGTACGCGCTCGTGTGCAGCAGCTCGCCGGTGAAGTCGCCGCGGAACGACGGCACGTTGGGCTCGGCGAGCGTGCCGTTGGCGAGGATCACGCCGTCGTAGCGTTCGGCGACCGGGCCGTCCGGCGCGTCGGCGTGCAGCATCCATCCGCCGTCGTCGGCGGGGTGCAGGGAGGTGACCTTCGTCTTGAACCGGAAGTGCTCGGTGAGTGCGAAGCGGTCGGCGAAGTCGCGGAAGTACCGGATGAGCTCGCGATGGCTCGGGTAGTCGGCGGTCGAGGCCATCGGGAACTCGGCGAACTCGGTGGTCGTGCGCGACGAGATGAGGTGCGCCGACTCGTACATCGTCGAGCGGGGGTTCTCGATGTCCCAGAGGCCGCCGACGCCGCGGGATGCCTCGTACCCGTCGAACTCGAGGCCCGCGCGCTGCAGCGCCCGCGCGGCCGAGAGGCCCGACGGGCCCGCGCCGATGACGGCATACCTGGTCATTGCTTCCTCACGTCTTTCGCACTCCATCGTGTCGGCGTGACGACCCGCCGACAGAACCCTAAGCGTGACTCGGCATTAACCGAAATCGCGCAGGCTCATCACACGAAGAGTGCCAGGATGCCGCGCACGAGCACCACCGTCGCCCCGGTCCACGCGATCACGAGCATGGCACCGCGGGCGATGCGCGGCGACAGGTTGCGCGAGAGGACCGTGCCGATCGCGATCCCCGCGATGGTGGCGACCACGAGCGTCCCGATGTCCTCAATGGGCGATACGGGGAGCCCGCGCAGGGCGACCGTGGCGATGTCGAACGCGATGAAGATGAGCTGTGCGCTCGCCGCGAAGCTGCGCTGCGGCCAGCGGTCGCCGACGGCGTAGGCGGTGAGCGGCGGCCCGCCCAATCCGCTCGCGACGTTCATGAACCCGGCGGCGGCACCGGAGGCGATCGCCCCGCGGCGACCGGTGAGCGAAGCCGACAGGGCAGGGAGGTGACCTGCGAGCAGGGCGAAGTACGCCATCGCGGCGATGACGAGAAGCAGTGCGGCGTCGGGGAGAAGGCGGACCAGCAGAGCGCCGAAGGGTGCCGCGATCAGGCCCGGCCAGATGAGCCACCACGATCGCTTCCAGTCGATGTGGCGCCACACCATCGGGATCGCCACCAGCGACGCCACCAACGCCAGCAGCACGGCGAGCGTCACGCCCTCGACGGGGCCGTAGAGCAGGACGACGGGGGCGACCAGCACCAGCACGAAGCCGAGGCCTGTGATGCGCTGGATGATCGCGGCGATGAACGTCGCGATGCCCGCGAGGATGATGGTCACGGGATTCCAGTCTAGGCGGCGGAGATCCACCCTTTCGGGGATCCCGATCCCCGGCCGCCGAAACCGCGAAAGGGTATGTTTCCGCGGAGCGGGATCAGTCGGGCACGATGAGCGCGAACGCGCCGACGAGCTCGGTGAGCTGATCGCGCATGTCGTCGTCGGCGATGGTGGGTGTGCCGTCTCCCGCCTGCGGGCCGTAGTCGCCGAACGACGAGTGGCTCGCGCCCTCGATCTCGTGCAGCTCGGCGTCGTCGGGCAGCAGGTGACGCGCGTCGGCGATCTTCTCGGGCGTCGACAGGCCGTCCTCGCTGCCCGAGACGCTGATGACCGGCAGGCCGGAGTCCGAGAGGTCGTTCGCGCAGTAGGAGCCGAAGAGGGCGAGGCCGTCGGCATCCGTCGCCAGCTGGCACGCCCGCACACCGCCCAGTGAGTGCCCGCCCACGAGCCACGTGCTCACGTCGGGGGCGAGATCGGTGAACGTCGACAGGGGACGCAGGTCGAAGAACGCCAGGTTCAGCCACGGCTTCGTGATGACGACGGTGATGCCGTCCTCTTCGACGAGTCCCGACAGCTTGTAGGCGTACGCCCACGGGTCCACCTTCGCGCCGGGCACGTACACGAGGCCCACGTCGGCGGATGCGCCGGTGGGGGTGAGAACGATGCCTGCGTCGGTGTCGGTGATCTCGATCGCCGGGTTCGCGCGCACCTCGGCGAGCGGCTCGGGCTCGGCGGCCATCACCCCGACCTGGCTCCAGGCCAGGATCCCGACGACCGCGAGCACGATGAGCGCGCCGAGGGAGCCGAGGATCCACCACAGCACGCGCAGGCCGCGGCGCTTCGGGCGGGGGGTGGGGGCGGGCGCTTCGGCGGTCACGCGTAGAGCGTAGCCGCCCGCCCGCCCCACGCTCAGACGCCGAGCTCCGCCTGGCGCGCGGCGACGACCGCTTCGACCCTGCTGAACAGCGGATGCGCGGGCTCCAGGCCGGTCACCGCGGCGGTGAATGCCGCGGCATCCTGTTCCCGGAGCATGCGCTGCAGATCGACCGACTGCGCGTCCTCGGCGTCGTCGAACGCGAGAGCGGCGCCCATCGCGTCGACCAGCGCATCGACCGCCAGCCCGCGCTCGGCGGCTTCGGCGGCGGGGCCGACGAAGCGCTCGTGGCGCGACAGTTTGCGCAGCGGCTGCCGGCCCACGCGCCACACCGTGTCGGGCAGCGCGGCGTTGCGGAATCGCCGCAGGATGGTGGCGCGGTAGTCGGCGAGCGATGCGGGGTCGAGCCCGTGCTTGGCGGCCAGCAGCGCCGACGTCTCTTCGAGCGTCGCCTCGACCCGGCCGGCGATCGCGTCGTCCGCCAGGGCGGCGGCGATGGTGTCGATCCCCGCCTGGGCGCCGAAGTACGCCGTCGTGGCGTGCCCGGTGTTGACGGTGAAGAGCTTGCGCTCGATGTACGGCGCCAGATCGTCGACGAAATGCGCGCCGGGGATCGAGGGCGGGTCGTCGCCGAACGGGGGCCGCTCGATGGCCCACTCGAAGAACGGCTCGACGGTCACATCGACTCCGGCATCCGCCGGCTGTGCGGGCACGATCCGGTCGACCGCGGTGTTGGCGAACACCGCGCGCCCCGCCAGCGCGTCCCACGCGTCGCCGGCCAGCTCCCGGATCTCGTCGCGCAGCAGGTCGGTGGCGTTGATCGCGTTCTCGCAGGCCATGATCTGCAGCGGCGGACTCGACGGGTCGCGCAGCGCCAGCCCCGACATGACGAGCGGCGCCACGAACTTCAGCACCGTCGGGCCGACGGCGGTGGTCACGACGTTGGCGCCGGCGATCTCATCGATCACCTCGTCGGGGTGCTCGGCGCTGTTGAGCGCGCGGAAGCCGGTCACGACGGTGTCGCGTCCGCCGTCGCCGACCTCGTGGACGGTGTACTCGTCGACGGAGTTGATGGCGTCGACGAGCGGCGCGGCGACATCCGAGAACACCAGTTCGTACCCGCCCTGGTGCAGCAGCAGGCCGACGAAGCCGCGCCCGATGTTGCCGGCGCCGAAATGGACGGCCTTCATCAGACGCCCGCCGCCGACACCAGGGAGAACAGCTCCTCCGGCGTCTGCGCCGCCTTGAGGCGCGCCACGTCGTCCTCGTCCGAGAACAGGATGGCGATCTGCGACAGGATCTCGAGGTGCTCGTCGCCCTTGCCGGCGATGCCGACCACGAACGTCACGGGGTTGCCGTCCCAGTCGATCCCGCCGTCGTAGCGCACGACCGAGAGCGCGGACTCGAGGATCTCGTTCTTGGTCTCGTTCGTGCCGTGCGGGATGGCCAGCTCGTTGCCCATGTACGTCGACACGGTCTGCTCGCGCTGCAGCATGGCGTCGTAGTAGGCGCCGGTCACCGCGCCCACCGCCTGCAGGATGTCCGCGGCCTCCTTCATCGCCTCTTCCTTCGATGCGCTGCCGGAGTGGATACGCACCTGCCCGATGCTCAGAACCTCGCGTGCCATGTTCTCGCCCTTCTCGTGTGATCGGAGATGAATGGATGCCGCCACCCGTGGCCGTCAGGACGGCCGCGGTCCGTTCCCGCAGAGGCGGTGGGGCCGGGGGCCTCGCGCCCGCCCGGCCCCGCCGCGGTCTCTGCTAGGACCTATCCTCGTGCTGGCCGCGGACGAGGTCCACGACCTCGTCGTACCGGGGCGAGTTCATGAAGTTGTCCACCGACACGTGCACCGCGTCGGGGGTCTTCTGCCGGGCCCGGTCGGTCAGCTGGTTCTGGGTGATGACGAGGTCGGCCGACGGGTCCAGCGCCGCGATCGCCTTGTTGACGACGGTGACGTCCTCGATGCCGGCCTTCTTGATCTTGTTGCGCAGCACGCTCGCGCCCATGGCCGACGAGCCCATGCCCGCGTCGCAGGCGAACACGATGTTCTTGATGTGCTTCTCGGTCATGGTCGCCGGCTCCACGCCGCCGCCCGCCTGGGTGGCCGCTCCGCCGCGCAGATTGGAGAGCGCGTCGGACGACTTGCCCTTGGCCGCCTGCGTCTGCGTGATCGCCGCGCCGAACGCGTCGTCGGTAGCAGCCATCGCCTCGAGGTCGCGCTTGCGGGACGCCCGCAGGATCACCCACGAGATGAGGAACGTCACCGTCGCCGCGAGGACGACCGACAGCAGGACGGCGACATACGAATTGTTCGCCACCTGTGCGATCACCGCGATGATGCTGCCTGGGGCCGCGGGCGCTCGCAGAGCACCGCCCAGGAGCATGTTCGTCGTGACGCCGGTCATGCCTCCCGCGATGAGCGCCAGGATCAGCATCGGCTTCATCAGCGCGTACGGGAAGTACACCTCGTGGATGCCGCCGAAGAACTGGATCACCGCGGCGCCGGGAGCCGACGCACGGGCGGCGCCGATGCCGAAGAAGGTGAACGCCAGCAGCAGGCCGACGCCCGGGCCGGGGTTCGCCTCGAGCAGGAACAGGATCGAGCCCTTGCCGGTCTCGGCCGACTCGGCGATGCCCAGCGGCGTGAGCACGCCGTGGTTGATGGCGTTGTTGAGGAAGAACACCTTCGCCGGCTCGATCAGGATGCTCGTGAGAGGCAGCAGGTTCGTCTCGACCAGCCAGTGCACCGCGTTGCCGAGGGCCTGCATGATGCCGTTGACCACCCAGGCGATCGGGTAGAAGCCGACGATGGCCATGACGAAGCCCCAGATG
>NZ_JBQCIP010000179.1:0-12175 GCF_051953575.1 Microbacterium sp. | reverse complement strand
CGGCGCGGAACGATCGGGCATCGGGCTCGGTCCTCCGCGAGGTCGGTGGGCGACGCGAGCTGCCTCGTCGTCGCGCGTGGCTGCGCCGGCGGACCCCAGCGCTCGTCCTGCCAACCTAACCCGACAAGCGCATTCCCGCATTCGGAGGGCCCGGGTGCCGCCGCTCACGCGCGACGCGTCGGCGGTGGGAGACTGGGCGCATGGCCCTTCACATCACCGGAGACACCGCCGCCGACACCCTCCTCACCGAGGATCCCCTCGCCCTGCTGATCGGCATGCTGCTCGACCAGCAGGTCGCCATGGAGACCGCGTTCGCCGGTCCGCTGAAGATCGCGGAACGCGCCGGGACCCTGGATGCCGCCGCCATCGCGAGCTTCGACCCCGATGCCTTCGCCGAGCTGTTCAAGGCGACGCCGGCGGTCCACCGCTTCCCCGGTTCGATGGCGGCACGGGTCCAGGCGCTGTGCGCCGCGGTCGAGCAGGAATGGGACGACGACGCGTCCGCGATCTGGACCCAGGGCGATCCCGACGGCGCGACCGTGCTGAAGCGGCTCAAGGCGCTCCCGGGCTTCGGCGAGCAGAAGGCCAAGATCTTCCTCGCCCTGCTGGGCAAGCAGTACGGGTTCACGGGCGAAGGCTGGCGCGAGGCATCCGCCCCCTACGGCGAGGACGGGTCGTTCCGCAGCGTCGCCGACATCGTCTCACCCGACTCGCTGGCCAAGGTGCGCGAGCACAAGCGCGCCATGAAGGCCGCGGCCAAGGGCTGAACGCGTGAACGCCGAGGTCGAGGAGTTCCTCGAGGGGGTCACGCCCGCGGTGCGGCAGCGCGATGCGCGCACCCTCCTCGAGCTCATGCACCGCGTCACCGGCGAAGAGCCCGCACTGCAGCATCCCGGCATCGTCGGCTTCGGGCGATACCACTACGAGTACGCGTCCGGGCGCTCGGGCGACGCCGCCGCGGCAGGCTTCGCACCCCGCAAGACGGCGACCGTCGTCTATCTCTCCGACGGGACGGCGGCCCACGCCGACGCCCTGTCGCGTCTCGGCCCGCATACGTCGGGGATCGGATGCCTCTACCTCAAGAACCTCGACGACATCGACCTCACGGTGCTCGAAGAGATCGTGCGCTCGTCGTACGCGACCCTGACAGCGGGCACGTTCGGGACGCGCGCCCGCGACGCCGCTCCGGACTGACGCCGGAACCGGAGGAGCGGTCGAAGACCCGTTGACCGGCATCCCTCCCGTCGTGCTCCATCCCCCTCGCACGCGGGTGCCCCACGCCGCCGCGGACCCCGTCCGAAGAGCCGCGGCGGACTCCGTCCGAATATCGGAGTCCCCGCTGTTCTCCGGAGCATTCGCCCGTGGCGCTCCGAGAAGCGGTGCGAACTCCGAGATCCGGACGGGTGCTGAGGGCAGAGCCAAGACCTGCTGCCCGACACCGGGGCAGAAGCGGGCACGCGCCCTAAGGTGGAGCGCGTGCGACTGCGGTTCTTCGGCGGCCTCTCGATCGCCGACGGCGACCGGACCCTCGAGGTGCGCGGGCGCGGGCAGGAGGCGCTGCTGTTCCGGCTCGCGCTCGACGCCGGCACGACCGTGGCGTACCGCGCGCTCGCCGAGGACGTGTGGCCAGACGACCCGCCCGAGGACGCCCGTGCGTCGCTGCAGTCACTGGCGTCGCGGCTGCGGCGCGCGCTGCCACCCGGGGTGCTCGAAGCCGTCCCCGGCGGGTACCGCCTCGCGGTCGGCCGCGCCGACGTCGACCTCGCCCGGTTCACCGATCTCGTCGAACGTGCCCGCCGCGCCGACGACGCGGATGCGGCCGCCGCCGACGCGCGCGCCGCGCTCGACCTGTGGACCGGCGACCCCTGGACGCCCGGCGACGGCTTCGACTGGGTCGTGCGCGACCTGCTCGAGGACCGCGCACACGCGGAGCGGCTCTCCTCCACGGCCCCTCGTCCTGCACCGGACTCGTCGGCGGCCGACGCCGCGCCGATCCCCGCCGCCCTCACGCCGCTCATCGGCCGTCTGCCCGAGCTCGCGCTCATCGACGGGCAGCTGGCGGCCGACCGGCTCGTCACGCTGATCGGGCCGGGCGGCGCCGGCAAGACCACGCTCGCCTTCGAGACGGCACGCCGTCGCCCCGGGTCGATCGTCGTCGAGCTCGCCCCCGCCGCGCCCGGCGAGGTGTGGGCGGCCGTCGCGGGTGCCGTCGGGCGCAGCATCCGGATCGGCGAACTGGTGTCGTCCAGCGCGCGCGACCGCGTGCTCGAAGCCCTGACCGGCCGCACCTCGCTCATCGTGCTCGACAACTGCGAGCACGTCGCGGCGGAGGCCGCCGGCGTCGCCCTCGACCTGCTCCGCGGAGCGCCCGGGACGCGCATCCTCGCGACCAGCCGCGAGCCGCTCGGGGTCGCCGGCGAGGCGTTCGTCGACCTCGGCCCGCTCCCTTCCGACGACGCCCGCGAGCTGTTCTCGCGCCGTGTGCGTGCGGCACGCGGGACCCCGCCCGCCCCCGACGACGACGACGCCGTCGCGCACATCGTGGCGCGCCTCGACGGGCTGCCACTCGCGCTGGAGCTCGCCGCCGCGAAGGCCCGCACATTGACGATCGGCGAGATCGACGCGGGTCTCGACGACCGCTTCGCTCTGCTGGCCACCGGCCCGCGCGCGATCGAGGCACGTCATCAGACGCTCCGGGCGCTCATCGACTGGAGCTGGGAGACGCTCACCGACGACGAGCGCACCGCCCTGCTCGCGGCAGCCGTGTTCCCGGACGGCATCGCGGCGGGCGATGCCGCGGTCGTCGCCCATGCATTCGGGGTGGATGCCGCCTCGTTCGACGCACTCGTCGACAAGTCGCTGCTGCACCGCTCGGATCGCCGTCTGCGCATGCTCGAGACCGTGCGCGAGTACGGCATCGACCGCCTGCGCAGCGAGGGACGCGAGGCAGGGTTCCGCGGCATCCAGGCGCGCGCCATGGCGGACCTCGCCGCCCGCGAGGACGCACGGCTGCGCGGCCCGGCCGTGCGCGAGGGCCTCGCGTGGTTCGACGCCGACGACGAGAACCTCAGCGCCGCGCTGCGCACGTGCGCAGAGCAGCCCGGCCTGGAAGAGGTCGGGCTGCGGCTCGTCCGCGCGAACCTGTGGACGTGGCTCATGCGCGAGCGCTTCGAGGAGCTCGCGAGCGGCATCACGCGGTTCTTCGACACCGCGGGCGCGCTCGACTCCGAGCCGGCGGTCGTCGTGCGCGGCGTCGGCCTGCTCGCCCGCGCGTTCGACGTCAGCCGCCGCGAGACCGACCGTCTCGCCCCGGACGCGATGCCCGACGCGCAGCACAGCGACCTCGTCTCGGACACCCGCACCCCGTCGGGCGCAGTAGAGCTGCTCGAGCGGGAGTCCCCCGCCGTCATCGCGGCGGCCGCCGTGCATCGCAGCGAGCTGTCGGCCGTCGTGGGCCCGTTGCTGCGCGGCGTCGCGGCGACCGCCCGCGAGACCCCGCCCGGCCGGCCGTGGCCGCGCACCACGGTGATCGACGACGAAGGCCTCGCCGACGCCCCGGAATGGTCGCGGGCATTCGTCGGCATGATGCGCTCGGCGATCGCACAGAACAGCGGCGACACCGTCACCCTCGGCGTCGAGAGCGAGAAGTCGCTCGCGGCCTTCCTGCGGCTCGGCGACGTGTGGGGCACCGCGTTCGCCAGCCAGATGCGCTCGGAGTGGCTGCAGCTGGCGGGTCGACTCGAAGAGGCGCTCGAGGTCGCCGACACCTCGACCGAGGCGCTCACCGGCCTGACCTCGACGGCCGATCTCGTGCAGCAGCGCGCGCAGAGCATCGGACTGCTGCTGCGGCTCGGCCGCATCGACGAGGCGCGCGAGCGCCTCGCCCAGACCGCCCGGCTCGCGCGAGACAAGGAGTCGCCCCAGGGCATCGCGCAGGCGGAGATGAGCGCCGCGACCATCGAGATCGCGGTCGGCGACGGCGCGGCGGCGCTGCGCCACCTCGACCGCGTCGACTCGGACGCGATGCCGTCGTTCCCCGACCAGCTGATCGCGTGGGCCCGTTCCAAGCGCGCGCAGGCGCTCGTGCTGCTGGGCCGCGACGACGAGGCCGCGGAGGCGCTGCGGTCGGCGCTGCCTGCGGCGATCGGCAGCGGTGATCACCCCATCGTGTCGGATGTGGCGATCTCGATCGCCGGCTGGCTGGCTGCCGAGGGGCGCGATGCCGACGCCGCGCGCGCCCTCGCGGCGGCGGCCCGCATCCGCGGCGGGGTCGACGCGCGGGAGCCGTTCCTGCGCGTGATGCGCGAGCGCCTCGGCACGACGACCCTCGATCTCGCCGCCGCAGCCACGACGACGACCGGAGACAGCCCCTCAGCTGAGGACGACGTCGCCATGCTGACCGCCCTGCTCGGCTGAGCTCCACCCGTCAGGTGCCGCCGCCGCCCGCCCAGGCGGCGCGACACGCGGTTCCTCCCCGCCGAGACAGCCAGACGCGCCCCTTTCGCCCCGGGAAGGGATGCCGCACCCCGCGCACGCCGGAGGGCCGGGGCCATCGGCCCCGGCCCTCGCTCAGCGCCGCGGGTGCGGCATCCGCTCACGCCTTGCGCATGTACGCGCGCACCGTGAGCGGCGCGAACACCGCGACGATCACGGCCGCGCCCAGCAGGGCGACGAAGACGTCGCCGGTCACCACGCCATCGTTGACGAGCGAGCGCACGGCGGTCACCAGGTGCGAGACCGGGTTCGCGTCGACGAACCACTGCAGCCACTCCGGCATGGTGTCGGCCGGCACGAAGGCGTTCGACAGGAACGTCAGCGGGAACAGGATGAGCATCGAGATGCCCTGCACGCTCGACGCGGTGCGCGCGATGACGCCGAAGAACGCGAAGATCCAGCTCATCGCCCACGAGCACGCGATGACGAGGAGGCCCGCCGCGACGACGCCGCCGAGCCCGCCCGCGGGACGGAAGCCCATCAGGAAGCCCATCGCGAACGTGATGGTCGTGGCGATCGTGTACCGCAGGGTGTCGGCCAGCAGAGCGCCCGACAGCGGCGCGATGCGGGCGATCGGCAGTGACCGGAACCGGTCGAACACGCCCTTGTCCATGTCTTCGCGCAGCTGCACGCCCGTCACGACCGAGGTCGTGATGACCGTCTGCACCAGGATGCCCGGAATGATGATCGGCAGATAGCTCGCGACGTCCCCGGCGATCGCGCCGCCGAAGATGTACGTGAACATCAGGGTGAAGATGATCGGCTGCACGGTCACGTCCACGAGCTGCTCAGGCGTGCGGCGGATCTTGAGGATGCCGCGCCAGGCCATGGTGAGCGTGTTCTGCACGGTCAGGGCCAGGCTCGTGCGGTTCGAGAGGCGCCGCTCGGTCGCCGGCACGATGGGGGTCGCGATCGCGGTCATGCGCGGACTCCTTCCAGTTGGTCGGCCGTCGCGTGGGCGGCCTCGTCGTCTTCCGGCACGCCCTTGCCGGTCAGGGTGAGGAACACCTCGTCGAGCGTCGGCTGCTGGACGCTCAGCTCCTCGAGGTGCAGGTCCGCGTCGCGGAACGCGACCAGCAGGTCGGCGACGCGGTCGGGGTCGCTCATCGGCACGGTGAGCCGGGCGGCCTCGGGCGAGACGACCGCGGTGACGCCGAGCACGCGCGCCAACTCGCGCTGCGCCTCGGCGATGTCGGACCCGGTACGCAGGCGCAGCAGCAGCGACGCCTGACCGACGGACGCCTTGAGCTCGAGCGCCGTGCCCTCGGCCACCACGGTGCCGCGGTCGATGACGGCGATGCGGTCGGCGAGCTGGTCGGCCTCGTCGAGGTACTGCGTCGTCAGCAGCACCGTCGACCCGGTCGCGACGAGGCGCCGGATCGTCGCCCACATCTGCCCGCGCGTGCGGGGGTCGAGGCCCGTGGTCGGCTCGTCGAGGAAGATCAGCGGCGGCTGCGCGATGAGGGATGCCGCGAGGTCGAGGCGGCGGCGCATGCCGCCGGAGAACTTCGCGAGCGGCCGCGTCGCGGCCTCGGTGAGCGAGAACTCCTCCAGCAGCTCGGCGGCCTTGCGCTTCGCGTCGGTGCGCGAGAGCCCGAGCAGGCGCGCGAAGATGACGAGGTTCTCGGTGGCGGACAGCGTCTCGTCGACCGACGCGAACTGCCCGGTGAGGCCGATCAGCTGGCGAACGATCTGCGGGTCGCGCGCGACGTCGTAGCCGAAGATCTCGGCCCGGCCGGCGTCGGGGCGCAGCAGCGTCGAGAGCATGCTGATGGTGGTGGTCTTGCCCGCGCCGTTGGGCCCGAGCACGCCGTAGACGGTGCCGGCTTCGACGGTCAGATCGACGCCGTCGACCGCGCGGTTGCTGCCGAAGCTCTTGACGAGCCCCTCGGCGCGGACCGCGGGGGTACGGGATGCGGAACTGGTGATGGTCATGTCGTCCAGCGTGCTCCGGGGTCGCTGTCGCGCCGCTGTCGCGACGTCGCCGCCGCTGTCGCCGCACTGTCACGCCGCTGTCAGGGCGTTCCGGCGGGCAGGGAAACGGATCTGCGGGTCCGCGTCATGAAACCGGACACCGTGCGTCCTGCACAGTGCAAGCGCATGTCGGCGGACCCGAAACCCACGATGTGCACCGATTCGAGGGCGCCCTACCCGAGGGCGCCGCTGGGGGCAGTTCCATGCACGATGCTTTCGCGCGCCCGCGCGCCTTCACCCATCCCTCATCGGCCGCGGGCCGAGGTCGGCGCCTGCTGACGGCGGCCCTGGCCACCGTGCTGCTGGTGGCCCCGGCATCCGTCGTCGCGGGGGTCGCGATGGATGTCCCACCCGCCGCCGCGGCCGCGGTGTCGATCCCGCTCGACGAGGACGTGCAGGCCCGAATGACCTCGCACACCGGGTGGAACGGCTCCACCGCGGCGAATCCGAACACCGGCGACTGCGTGCGGTACGGCTCGGCCGCCGACGCGGTCACCTCGGGGGCCATCGGCAATCCCGGCGGGGCGGCCGGCACGCAGTCGGCAGCCTGGGCCGACGGCGCCACCGGCTGGGTCGCGACCGGCACGACCGCGTACTCGGCGCACGGCCGCGGCGGTTCGAACTGCAGCACGGGCCTCGATCTGTCGTCGCAGAGCGCCGTGGGCTTCTCGCCCGCGTCGATCGCGTCGGTGCAGACCGGCGTCGCCTTCAACCTCGGCCGGATGGTCCACCGCAACAACCCGGTGTACACGACGAACCAGTGGTTCCGCGGCGAGATGGACGTGCGCCTGCTCGGCCTCGACCTGTCGTACGCGTGGCAGCTGCACGAGACGCCCAACCAGGCCGATCCGCCCGAGAACCCCGCCAACAACGACGTGCTCGAGTTCGTGAGCACCGTCAGCGAGCACTCGTTCGTGGGACCCGACGGCAACCGCTACACGCTGGTCGTGAGCGGCTTCGCCTCGCCGCTGGGCGACGGCACGTGCGCGGCGACCCTCGCCGATCCGGGCGAGGCGATCAACCGGTTCGAGACCGTCGAGCGCACCTCGACCTACGGATGCCTCTACGGCGAGATCCAGCAGGTGCGCAGCCTGACCGTGGTCAAGGCCGCCGCGGCCGCCCACTCGGCGCCCGACGCCATCCCGTCGTTCGGCTTCGCCACCGACGCCCGCACGCCGGGGTCGGCCTGGACCGACGACTTCGCGCTCGCCCCGACCGCCGTCGGCGCCGAGGGCGCCGCCTCGATCACGCGTGACATCGTGGTGGGCGAGAACCTGACGATCACCGAGGACGCGACCGCCGGACCCTGGTCCTTCACGAGCCTCGTGTGCGTCGACGGCACCGGCGCGACGCTGCCGATCACGTCGGGTCAGCGCATCGAGATCGCGGGCGACCTGTCGGCGACGGATGCCGCAGCCGCACCCATCACGTGCACGTACTCCAACACGTACGACCCCCGAGGCGACCTGGTGATCGCCAAGACCGTGACGCCGCGCGACGGCACCCCGGTCGCCGGGTTCACCGGCGGCGGGACGCGTTCGTTCGACATCGCCTACGCGTGCACGCTCGGCGGCGAGACCGTCGCCAGCGGCACCGCCGTCGTCACGACAGGGACCCCGGCGACCGTGTCGGGCCTGCCCGTCGGCGCCGACTGCGCGGTCACCGGTGAGAAGGTGTCGACCACGACCGGCGACTTCGCCGACGACACCTTCGCGTGGGACGGCTACACGGTGTCGGCCGCGTCCGCCGTCGTGACCGCCGACGCCCCCGCGACGCTGACGGTCGACAACCGCTTCGTGCGCGAGGAGCCCACGCCCACGCCCACGCCCACGCCGACCCCGCCGGGCGAGACCACGCCGCCGGTGACCCCGCCGGGCGGCGCGACGCCGCCCGCCCCGCCGACCGCGGGCGGCCCGAGCGGCGGACTCGCCCTGACGGGCGCCGGACCGGTGCTGCCGTTCGCCCTCACCGGCGCCGGCCTGCTGGCAGCCGGCGCACTGGTCGCACTGCTGCTGCGCCGCCGCAAGGTGCAGGACTGAGGCCGCGGGCGCGGTCGGGGGTCGTTCCCCAATTCCAGCCGGCCGCGCCCGCTTCCTGAGAAGGACGACGGATGCCGCGACCCATCGGGTCGCGGCATCCGGCGTTTCCGGCCCCTGATCTGGGACGACAGGTTTTCCACAGGTCCCGGCGCCGCGGCGTCGGCACCACTAGGGTGGGGGGGACCCGCCCCTCGTCCCCCCGACACGGAGACACCATGCTGCCTTTCCTCATCGTCGGAGGCGTCGGCCTCGCCGTGCTGCTGATCTCGCTCCTGATCGGCGACATCTTCGATCATTTCGACATCGGCGACGGCGCCATCTCCGGCACCGCGCTCGGCATCGCCGCGGTCGTGTTCGGCGCGTCCGGCGTCATCACCTACACCGCAGGCCTCGACACCGTGTGGGCCTATGTGCTCGCCGCGGTGCTGGCCGTCGTCGCCTATCTCATCGCGGTGCTGGTCGTGAAGCGGCTCACCAAGAGCTCCGACGGAGTGCCGGCGTCGGCCCTCGGGCTGTCGGGCGTCTCGCGGTCGGACATCTCGCCCTCCGGCGGCGAGGTCAGCCTCGACGGGCCGTCCGAGGTCGAGCGCCGCCTCGCGTACTCGGACGCGCCGATCGCCGAGGGCGTCCGCATCCGCGTGATCGAGCACTCCGGCACCCGCGTCAAGGTCGTCGCCGAGTAGCGGCATCCCGTCCCTCCCCCGTCACCAGAAGGAACCCATGCTCGACTCGACCCTCATCCAGGTCATCGCGATCGTCGCCCTCATCGTCGCGGTGCTCGGCCTCATCACCTTCATCGCCCGCCGCATCCGCCGCGTTCCCCCGAACGAGGCGCTGGTCATCGTCGGCCGCGGCGCCGGCAAGCCCGCCCCCGGCGAGTCCGGGAGCGGCCAGCGCGTCGTGATCGGCGGCCGCACGTTCGTGTGGCCGATCCTCCAGCAGGGCTTCTCGATCTCGCTCGAGCAGCGCCAGATCGGCATCACCGTCGAGGGCGTCGACAAGAACCGCATCAAGATCGCGATCAAGGCGTCGATCAACTTCAAGGTCTCGGGCACCGAGGACGGCGTGCGCCGTGCCGCGCAGCGCTTCCTCTCGCAGCAGGAGGCGCTCACCGACATCATCAAGGAGTCGCTCGAAGGGTCGCTGCGCTCCATCGTCGGCGACATGACGATCGAGCAGATCATCTCCGACCGCAAGAGCCTGTCGGACCGCGTGGTGGCCGAGACCAAGACCGACCTCGTCGAGCAGGGCCTGCAGGTCGACCTGCTGAACATCAGCGACATCTCCACGCCCGGCAGCGACTACCTCGCCAACCTCGGTCGCGCCGAGGCCGCGCGCGCTCGTCAGGTCGCCGAGATCAGCGAGGCAGAGGCATCCCGCGCCAGCGAGTTCGCCCGCATCGAGGCCGCCGAGCAGATCGCCGAGCGACAGAAGGCCCTCGCCCTCAAGCAGGCGGGCATCAAGGCCGAGACGGACCGCGCCAACGCCGAGGCGCAGGCGGCCGGACAGCTCGCGACCGCCGAGCAGGACAAGCTCGTCGCCGTGCAGGAGCGCGAGGCGCTCACCGAGCAGGCGCTCGTGACGCAGGAGCGCCTCGACATCGAGATCCGCAAGCCCGCCGAGGCGCAGGCGTACGCCGAGGTGCAGCGTGCGACCGCGCTGCGCGACGCGGCGAACGCCGCGACCGAGGCGGACGCGTTCAAGCGCACCAAGATCGCCGAGGCCAACAAGGTCGCCGCCGTGCAGGACGCCGAGGCATCGGCCACGGCCGTGCGCGTCGCCGGTGAGGCCGAGCGCGACAAGCAGGTCGCTCTGGCCGCCGGTATCAAGGCCGAGGGTGACGCCCGCGCCTCCGCGATCCAGGCCGAGGGTCTGGCCGAGGCCGCGGCGACGGACGCCAAGGCGCTCGCGCTGCAGAAGTACGGCGAGGCCGCACTGGCGCAGGAGATCATCTCGCGTCTGCCCGACATCGTGCGCGCGGCCGCCGAGCCGATCGCCTCGATCGACAAGCTCACGGTCGTCTCGACCGACGGCGCGTCCGAGGTCACCAAGACCGTCGGCAAGGTCCTCAGCGAGGGCACCGAGGTCGTGAAGGGGCTCACGGGGCTCGACCTCAACACGATCCTGCAGGCCTACGCCATCAAGTCCGTCGGGGCCGACGCCGCGACGGCGCTGAACACGGCCGCGGGTGCGGGCGCGAAGGCCGCCTCGGCCGCGGCCGACGCTGTGCGCTGACCTTCAGCCGGAACGACGGATGCCGCCACCCGGCCGGGTGGCGGCATCCGCTGTTCTCCGCGTCGAGCGTGAGGCGTCAGGCGCCGCGCAGGCGCTCCGCGAGGTAGGCGTGCAGGCCCTCCAGCGGCACGCGCTCCTGGCCCATCGTGTCGCGATCGCGGACGGTCACGGCGCGGTCGTCGAGCGAGTCGAAGTCGACCGTGATGCAGAACGGCGTGCCGATCTCGTCCTGCCGACGGTAGCGGCGGCCGATGGCGCCCGCGTCGTCGAAGTCGATGTTCCAGTCGCCGCGGAGGCTCTCGGCGACCTCGCGGGCGATCGGCGACAGCTGCTCGTTGCGGCTGAGCGGCAGCACGGCCGCCTTGACGGGCGCGAGGCGCGGGTCGAGCTTGAGCACAGTGCGGGTGTCGGTGCCGCCCTTCGCGTTCGGCGCCTCCTCCTCGTGGTACGCGTCGACGAGGAACGCCATCATGCTGCGCGTCAGGCCGAACGACGGCTCGATGACGTACGGCGTGTACTTCTCACCCGACGCCTGGTCGAAGTAGGTCAGGCTCTGGCCCGACGCCTCGGTGTGGCTGCTCAGGTCGTAATCGGTGCGGTTGGCGACGCCCATGAGCTCGCCCCACTCCTTGCCCGGGAACCCGAAGCGGTACTCGACGTCGATCGTGCCGTCCGAGTAGTGGGCGCGGTCGTCCTCCGGCACATCGAAGCGGCGCATGTTGGCGGGGTCGATGCCGAGGTCGACGAACCAGTTCCAGCACTCCTCAACCCAGTGGTCGAACCACTCCTGCGCGTCGGCCGGCGGCACGAAGTTCTCGATCTCCATCTGCTCGAACTCGCGGGTGCGGAAGATGAAGTTGCCGGGCGTGATCTCGTTGCGGAACGCCTTGCCGACCTGGCCGATGCCGAACGGCGGCTTCTTGCGGCTCGCGGTGAGCACGTTCGAGAAGTTCACGAAGATGCCCTGCGCGGTCTCGGGGCGCAGGAAGTACAGTCCCGACTCGTCGTCGACGACGCCGAGGTAGGTCTTCACGAGACCCGAGAACGCCTTGGGCTCGGTGTACTGGCCCTTGGTGCCGCAGTTCGGGCACGGCACGTCGGCGAGGCCGTTCTCGGCCTTGCGGCCCTTACGGGCCTCGAAGTCCTCGATGAGGTTGTCGGCGCGGAACCGCTTGTGGCAGTGCAGGCACTCGACGAGCGGGTCGGTGAACGTCGCGACGTGACCGGAGGCCTCCCACACGCGCTTGGGCAGGATGATCGACGAGTCGAGGCCGACCATGTCGCCCCGGCCCCGCACGAACGTCTGCCACCACTGGCGGCGGATGTTCTCTTTGAGCTCGGTGCCGAGGGGGCCGTAGTCCCACGCCGAACGGGACCCGCCGTAGATCTCACCCGCTTGGAACACGAACCCGCGGTGACGGGCGAGGGCGATG